>CADBOY010000060.1 GCA_902796405.1 uncultured Lachnospiraceae bacterium
AACCACCTTCATGCCGGTCATCGTTCCGTCATCGGTCACTCCAATGGACAGATTGATGTCGCCGCCATATCCCTCCGGGTTCGTGATGTTGACGACAATTCCGATCTCCTTGCCGGAGGAATCCTTCGCAACCAGTGCTTCTTCAATGGTAGACTGATTGCCGATGGAAGTCATCAGCTCCGGTGCCTTCTCGACCGCTTCCGTCAGAGCGCTGTCTTCCTCAAAGGATGCTGCATCGGCCATGACTGCCTCATACGCTGCTTCCTTGGTCTTCTGCGCCTGCTCCGCGATGCGGTCTTTCGTCATCTCATTGGTGAGCCCGAGGATGGCGGACAGGACTACGGCAAAGATCACAAGGATCATGGTGTTTTTCACCGTGCTTTTGCTGTCTTTCATTTCTTCTTGCCCTCCCTTCCGAATGCTTTCGGGATCGTGACACGCTCAATCAGAGGGGTGAGCACATTGCCGAGGATAATCGCGTACGATACACCCTCTGCCGAGTTGCCGCAGATACGGAACACGCCGGTAAGGACGCCAATGGCAATCGCGTAGATCACGCGTCCCTTCGGTGTGATCGGACTGGTGACATAATCCGTCGCCATGAAGAATGCGCCAAGCATCAGACCGCCGCCGCACAGCTCCATCATGACATAGGTCAGGTCAAAATGATGTTGTCCGAACAGGAAGACAAAGACCGCTACTGTAGCGATATAGATCACCGGGATATCCCAGGTGATGACTTTTCGCGCAATCAGGTAGATTCCTCCAAGGATCAGAAGCAGCGCGGAAATCTCACCGATCGTACCGGCGGAAAGTCCGAGAAACATGTTCTTCAGGGACTGACCGGACGCGCCGAGCGTCTCCGCTGTCTTGATTGCAGCCAGAGGTGTCGCAGACGAAACTCCGTCGGCCGTCGAGGCGGCTCCGAACCGGGGCTGCGGGAACTGCGTCATGATGCCGGAGAAGGAAATCAGCAGGAAGCAGCGGGCTGCCAGCGCCGGGTTCATGAAGTTCTGACCGAGTCCTCCGAACAGACATTTCACGACAAGGATGGCAAATACTCCGCCTAGGATCGGCATCCAGAACGGAACTCCGGAAGGAAGGTTCAGCGCCAGGAGAAGGCCGGTCACTACCGCCGAAAGATCTCCGATGGTCTGCTCCTTGTGAAATCCTCTGTTCCAGAGATATTCTGTCGCGACACAGGAGGCGATGGACAGGATGATCAGAAGCAGCGCGTAGGGTCCGAACTGGATAACGCCCCAGATCGTCGCCGGAAGCAGCGCAAGGATGACATCCCTCATCAGGGACTTTGTGGTAACATTAGCAAGCACATGCGGGTTGGTGGATACGTTCAGTAACTGGCTCATCTTTTATCGCACCTCCCCGTCTTTCTTCCCGGCTTTTGCCGCATTTTCCGCCTCTGCTTTCTTCGCTTCTTCGGCGGCCTGCTTTGCTTTCGCTGCAGCCGCGGCGGCGCGCCGTCTGGCACTGATCGCCTGCCTGGTCTGCTTGAACGCCTGAGTCAGCCGGATCTTGGCCGGACATCCATACGAGCAGGCGCCGCACTCAAAGCACTCCATACCGTTCAGTTTCTCAAAGCCATCCAGATCGCCGTGAACCGCGCAGATATACATCTTCTGCGGAACCAGCCGGCTCGGACAATGCTGTACGCAGCGTCCGCAGCGGATGCAGGCTGAGGCGGGATGCGCCGCAATCTCATCCTTCTGCATGCACATCAGCGCGGAAGAGATCTTGGTCACCGGCACATCCGTGGAGACAAGCGCCTGTCCCATCATCGGACCACCAGAAATGATCTTCTCCGGTTCGCAGTTCAGACCGCCAGCATATTCCAGCAGCTCGCTGTACAGCGTTCCCGTCCGCACTTCCAGATTGACCGGATCGCATACTGCGTCTCCGGTAACCGTGACGATACGCCGCATCAGCGGCCGGCTCTCACAAACCGCGTTATACACAGCGATGAGAGTATCGCAGTTGTCCACAATGCAGCCGGCGTCAGCGGGAAGCATGGAAGAATTGATCTTCCGTCCGGTTACTGCGTAGATGATCTGCCGCTCAGAGCCCTGCGGATATTTGGTTTTCAGCGGGCGAACCGAGATCTTCTCTTCTCCCTTTACCTTCTCCGACAGCAGCCGGATTGCCTCGGGCTTATTGTCTTCGATGGCAATCACGCCCTGAGCATTCGGGAACAGGCTGACCAGGACTTTCAGACCGGTAATCAGCTTGTCCGGCTCTTCAAGCATCATGCGATAATCCGAAGTGAGGTAAGGCTCACACTCCGCGCAGTTGGCAATGATGTAATCGATCTTGCTGTCATCCTTCGGCGTGATCTTTACATGAGTCGGGAAGCCCGCGCCGCCCATTCCGACGACACCGCCTTCCTTGACGGCATTCCGTATCTCTTCGCGGGTCATCTTGGTATAATCCCGCTTTACCCCCACGCCCGGTGCCGGTGTATACTGACCATCGTTCTCCACGATGATCGACTGCGCCATACCGCTGTTGGGAATGCGGTGCTGCGTAATTGCCTTGACGGTGCCGGACACTGAAGCATGAATACAGGCGGAGATGAATCCGCCGGGCTCCGCGATCTTCTGTCCCAGCAGGACCTTGTCGCCGACAGCGACAATCGGCTTTGCCGGTGCTCCGAGATGCTGACCGGCCATCGGATAGACCAGGTCTCTCTTCGGAAGCACCTTGCGGACCGGCTTATCCTTCGATAGTTCTTTTCCATCGTAAGGATGAACGCCGCCCGCAAAAGTTCCGGTTCCAGTGCTCATTTTCTGCCCCTTTCCTGACGGAAATCCGAGCTGCCGCGCTCACTTTGCAGCAGCCCGGATCTCCACCGGTTATTTTACCTGTCTGAATCATCTGACACATTGTCGGAACGATCACTACAAAATCATAATATATTTGATATTACTTTTCAAGTGCTGTTTTCTCTCATGGCAACTGCTTAGTGGAACTGTCATGTTCATCGTCTGATCTCCCGTTCCTTCGAGAGACATTTTCAGTTTTCCGGATCAAAAATGACCTGTTTTTTCAGCCATTCGATGATATGATCGTAATTTTCAGGGACATGAGGATACGTGCAGTTTGTACAATCTTTAACGATGCCTCTGTCCGTCTGAACGAATTTCGGGTGTCCGGGACAATGTTTACCTCTCAGGTAAAACGGACAAAAACAGAAGAGACAGTTCATCTCTTCGATCCCCTTATGACAGGGATAATACTTGCACTCCTTGTTGGCAAAAAAACGATGGCTGTTTTCCATAATCATCTCCGTTCCGCCGCCTCGCCGGCGGCATATCATGATGCGGCATACACGTGTCCTGTTACAGAGCCGGCTCCTTCCATACTGCCTTCCGGTGGATCTCTTCTCTGATCTTCCGGCAGGCCGGAGATTCGAGCCGGGGATCCTCAGCAAGGATCCGGTCAGCCGCCTCTGCCGCTGCCTCAAGTACGGGAGCATCCGTATACACATCGCCGAGCTGGAAATGGAATTCCCCGCTCTGCTGCACGCCGAAGATGTCACCAGGGCCTCTCATCTTCAGGTCCTCGGAGGCGATGCGGAATCCATCCTCTGTCTGGTTCAGAATCTGAAGGCGCCGGTTCTTCATCGGATCGCCGGAACCATCCAGGAAGATGCAGTATGACTCGTATTGCCCCCGTCCGACCCTTCCTCGCAGCTGATGGAGCTGCGCCAGTCCGAACCGCTCGGCATTCTCAATCATCATCACTGTCGCATTCGGGACGTCAACACCCACTTCGATGACGGTTGTTGCGATGAGGACCTGGATTTCTCCGCGCGCAAACTGTTCCATCACCTGATTTTTTTCCATCGGCTTCATCCGCCCATGAAGTACTCCGATTCGAATGCCGGGGAACGCCCTGGCAAAGGCAGCCGAGTAATCCTTCACATTCTCAGCCGGGACGCCTTCGCTCTCCTCGACGAGAGGACAGACAATATACGCCTGCCGGCCAGCTTCCACCTGCCTTCGAATGAAGTTCCACGAAGTCCTGCGTTTATCCGGGCCGACCACGCAGCTGCGAATCGGAGTCCGGTTCGCCGGGACCTCATCGAGAACCGAAAGATCCAGATCTCCATACAGGATGATGGCCAGTGTCCGGGGAATCGGAGTGGCGCTCATGACGAGAATATGAGTACCGCTGCCCTTTCCAGCCAGCGCCTCTCTCTGCTGCACACCGAATCGATGCTGCTCGTCGGTGATCACCAGAGCGAGGCGGTCATAAACAGCCTTCTCCTGAATCAGCGCCTGTGTTCCGATGATCACATCCGCCTCATGTGAAGCAGCGGCTTCCTGTGCCTTCCGCTTCCGGGCGGCAGTGAGCGCTCCGGTCAGCAGAACGCACCGAACCGGAATCCCCGCTGACTCGAACATCCGGGTGAGGGTCCGGTAATGCTGCTCGGCGAGGACCTCCGTCGGCACCATCAGTGCACTCTGCCATCCATTTTCCGCTGCGGTTGCCAGTGCAAGGGCGGCCAGGACCGTCTTTCCGGAACCCACATCGCCCTGGATCAGTCGGTTCATGAGCCGGCTGCCCAGAAGATCCGTCCGGATCTCTGACCAAACCTTCTTCTGCGCTCCGGTGAGCTCATACGGCAGGCTGCGAATCAGCCGCTCCGCCCAGTCATCAGCCTGGAAATGGTACGGATTTCCCTGCTGTTCTCTTTCCTCCCGCATCCCGCGCGCGCGAAGGATGAACTGGAAGAACTCATCGAAGACCAGCCTTCTGCGGGCCGACAGCATTTCCTTCTCATCCGCAGGAAAATGAATATTCCGGATGGAAAAATTCTGTTCGGTGAGCTGATAGCGCTCACGGATGTCCCGGGGAAGATAATCCTCTGACAGATCCAGAGCATCCAGCGCAGCCCGCATCCATTTGCTGAAAGACCGCTGAGAGATCCTTGCCGGCAGAGAATATACCGGCTGAAGATGTTCCATGAGAGCTTCATAGCCGGCGTCATCGGCCAGTGCTGGCTGGTCCATCGTCAGGCCGTAGCGGCCTTCCGTCACCCGTCCTCTGGCAATCCGGACGTTTCCCTTCTTCAGCGATCCTGCGATGTATGGCATGCGGAACCAGGTGAGACGAATGGTCCCGCTCGCATCGCGAAACCGCACCGTCGTCCTCACCAGCCCTCCATAGCGGTTGGTCACTGGATCGGAGATGATCTCGCCGCGGACCGCGCAGATCTTCCCCGGAGTGACCTCCGCGATCGGAACCGGCGATGCATAGGTCTCATAGCGTGCCGGATAATGGCGAATCAGATCACCTACCGTCTCAATCTCCATGGAAGAGAGCTGCTTTCTGATTTGTTCTCCGATCCCGCGGATCTTCGTCACCGGATCTGACTCTCTCATGATGGCTCCTCTCCTATGGTTTACGTTTACTGCCGGTAATATGCCGACAGGGCGGCGGATCACTCCGCCGCCCTGTCTCCTTCTGCTTCATCCGCAGCATACATCCAGATTTATTCTACTGAGATAATGTAATAGTAAACCGGCTGTCCTCCGTAATTGAGTTCAACCTCACAGTTCGGATATTCCCTGGTTAAGGCATCCGTGACATCCTGAGCTTCTTTCTCGGTGATCTTGTCTCCATAATAGACGCTGATCAGCTCGGCATCCTCATCTGCCATAGCCCGCACCATGTCAAGCACAACCGTCTTGCGATCAGAACCGACTGCCAGGAGTGCAGAGTGATCGCCAAGTCCCATGATATCGTCTTTGTGGATTTCCTTTCCATCTATCGTCGTATCCCGAACGGCATAAGTGACCTGTCCGGTTTTCACTAACTCCATGCTGTCTTTCATCACCGCGAGATTATCCTCGGCGGAAGAAGTCGGTGAATAGGCGATCATCGCAGCTATCCCCTGCGGGATAGTGCTGGACGGAACAACAACAACCTGACGGTCCTTGACCAGATCTCTGGCCTGTTCTGCGGCAAGCACGATGTTCTTGTTGTTCGGGAAGACGTAAACCACATCCGCATTGACGCGGTTCACGGCCTGAACCACATCGTCTGTGCTGGGATTCATCGTCTGTCCGCCGCGCACCATTTCATCCACTCCAAGGCCGCGCAGTATCTCTTCCATGCCCTTTCCTGCCGCTACGGAGACGAAACCCACCGGTTTTCTGGGTTCAGGCTCCTTCGTCTGGGCGGCCTGTTTTTCCCGTGCTGCCTTCTGCTCCGCAGCAACCCGCGAAGCGTCGCGGATCAGCTTTTCCTGGTGCTCTTCCCGCATATTGTCGATCTTCATGCGGCTGAGACTGCCATAGGTGAGAGCTTTCGTGATGACGACGCCCGGATCGTTCGTGTGAACATGCACCTTGACGATATCATCGTCGGAAACCATGACGATGGAATCTCCCATGGATTCCAGGAACTCCCGGAACTTCTCTCCCTCCGCTTCATCATAATGGCACTTGGCCGGGTCGAGATTGATGATAAACTCGGTGCAGTATCCGAAGCGGATTTCTCCCAGGTCCTCTGTCCTGGCGGCAGCATGACCAGAGGAAGCGGAAACCGGCGTTCCCTCCGACGCGGCCCGACGCTCCACCGGATTGCCGCGCAGGCATTCCAGCGCCCCCTTCATAACCTGCATCAGGCCCTGTCCGCCCGAATCAACGACACCGGCCTGCTTCAGTACAGGAAGCATCTCAGGAGTCTTCGCCAGGACTTCATCGCCGGCGCGGACAATCTCCTCGAGCATCTTCTCCATGTCTGCGGTGCTGCCGACAATCTCCGATGCCTTCACGCTCATGCCATGGGCAACCGTAAGGATTGTGCCTTCCTTTGGCTTGATGACGGCCTTATAAGCCGTATCCGTAGCGCGCTCAAAAGCAGACACGGCGATCTCCGGCGTAATCGTCTCACAATCCCGGATTTCCCGCGTAAACCCTCGGAGAAGCTGGGAGAGAATGACGCCGGAGTTTCCTCTTGCTCCACGCAGAGAACCGGATGAAATGGCCCGAGCCAGCCCGGATATGGTAACGTCCTCCAGCTGCTCCACTTCCCTGACTGCGGAGAGAATCGTCATCGTCATATTCGTTCCGGTATCCCCGTCAGGGACAGGAAAAACGTTCAGGTCATTGATCCACTCTTTATTGTTCTCAAGATTAGCCGCCCCGGACAGAAAGATCTGCTTCAGCAGGGCGGCGTTGATAGATTCTATTGCCACAGTTTTTTCCTCCCGCGGTGATCAGTCAATCACCCTCACACCTTCCACATAGATATTGATATGACTGACCGGAATTCCGGTGAACTCCTGAACCTTATACTGCACCGTCTCGATCAGATTATCCGATACTGCGCTGATGCTGACGCCGTAGGAGACGATGACGTGGAAGTCGATGCTGATCTGATTGTCATCCACTGTCACGTTGATGCCCTTCGTGAGGCTCTCCTTCTTCAGAAGATGAACCAGACCATCCTTCATATTGATGGCCGCCATGCCGACAATGCCAAAACACTCAATGGCAATCGTTCCGGCATACTTCGCGATCACATCAGTATCTATAAGAATCTCACCGCGCTCGGTGATAATCTTGCATTTCATACGCGCCCTCCTGTTCTTTATCGGGATTGTGCCGTCATCAATACAGTACAACAGCAATATACAGTATACCCTCTTTACAGAGGAAAAGCAATTACAGCGAGGGAATGAAAAAGGGCGGGTGAAAAAACGTCTGTTTTTTCACTCGCCCTTATCTTCCTATTGGAGAATTATGCTCTCTCAACTTTGCCGGATCTCAGGCAGGAAGTGCATACATACATTTTCCTGGCGGAATCGCCGACCTTGACTCTTACGGACTTTACGTTGGACTTCCACATATGATTGGATCTTCTGTGGGAGTGGCTTACGTTGTTGCCGAAGTGAGCGCCCTTACCGCAAATTGCACACTTTGCCATTTTCGCACCTCCTTACGAGTATTTGGCTCTCGTGGGGAAGAGCCCATAACAAAGTTATAATAGCAAATATTTTTCTGGATTGCAAGCAGAAATTTGATTTATTTCTTCTCTCCGCCGCTGGTATTTTTCGCACTGGCGTCCGCCGCTTCCTTGACGGCAGACTGAACGTCCTTATCCTTCATCGGATTATGTCTTCCTGCGGTGAAGCGGTCGATCACGCCGGGAACCATATCGATCACCTTGTTAATCGTATCCTGATTTTTGACGCTCACCAGTCTGG
>CADBOY010000061.1 GCA_902796405.1 uncultured Lachnospiraceae bacterium
CACATGGCGACGCCGAGCCCTGCGTGTTTATTCATTTCTCCGATTCGAACATTCATGACAAGACGATTCTGGAGATCCTGCAGAGCCCGTTGTTTATGGCCTATCATGAAGGACAGCCGTTCAACCGCAATCACCTTCGTCCGTGCCCGATGCTTGAGAATCCGAAGCTCCTCAAGGAGATGGTTGACGCAACGGGAGCACATCAGACCAATGCGGAGGCTCCGGAGTCAGCGGATCATCTGCTGAGCAAGACCATCAAGTACGCGGAGGAATGGGCGCCGGTAGCGGAGCGCATCTGGGCGTCGGAGGTGCATAAGAAGCCGGCCTATGAGAACTTTACCGAGGAAAAGCGGGAACATCCGGAACTGGCTAACTTCGATCACGCGGATGGGACGCACCGGATTGAATCGGTGGAGAAGGCAAATCAGGCGGCGCAGAGCGCCAGCTGAGCCGCGGATTCGGTAAACGCGGAGTGACTGGCGGTTCCCATACAGGATACCACCGGCAAGAGAAAATACAGAAACAGGACGGGCATCTCTGTGCAGGAGATGTCCGTTTTTTTATAAGGGCAGTCATTTCTCCGCAGCTCGGCGCAGTTCGGGGAAAATTAAGAAAATCAGAAGAGTGAGTTTCTTGTTTTTCCTGTATATGGGTGTTATGATGACAGCGCATCCAGCAGGACGATCCGCCTACGGATGCACCGCAGCGGATCGCGATGCAGAGGGCGATGTCTGCTACAGGACGATCCGCCTACGGATGCACCGCAGCGCAAACTGGCTTCGGCAGTTGTCATGGACATTTCTTTGCCGCATCAGATGAATGACCGGGGGAATATATGAATCATAGAATCATTCGCCGTGCTGCTTATGCGCCTCTGGCCGCGGCACTGGCGCTGCTCTTTGCCGGCTGCGGAAGCCGGACACCGGCGTTACTGCTTGACCGTTCGGTACAGGCACAGAAGAAACAGAATGGAGTGAAGGTAGATCTTGACGTCGATCTTGACGCGTCGGGACAGCTTGGGATCGGTTCAGTCACTTCAGAGCTGGGCCTTGTCGTCACCGGGGACATCCAGTCCAGACTGGAAGAGGGAGAATCCACGGAGTCGATGAGCGATCTGGATATGAAGCTCAGCTATCTTGGCCTGGCACTCAACACCTCTCTTCAGTCTTACACCGTGAAAGCAGACGATACGCATATGACCACGTACATCTGTCAGGACGGCAACTGGTCGAAGACGACGTCAGAGGTAAAAAGCGGGGAAGAAACCGCTGCAGAAACTGGTGCAGCGGAGCAGCTTTCTGGCCTGGCAGAACAATTCTCCTTATCAGACAATACCGAGAAAGTAAATCAGGCGGAATGCTATCGTCTCACCGCGGATTTAACACTGGATGAGATTCAGAACAGTTTCTCGGAAGGCACCAGCCTGATTCAATCGGAGAGCGGTGTGGATCTGGATTCTCTGCTTGCCGGAAAGACATTTCATGTGACTTATTATATTGCGAAGGACACGAATCTTCCCGTACAGGCTAAAGTAGAGCTGTCAGAGGAAGCGGATGGATCCACGGTCACGGCGACGGAGGAACAGACCAGGACTCAGGCGGCGACGGAGGCGCAGACTACGACACAGGCGGCAGAAAGTGCCGGAGAAAAGAGTATACCGGAGAGCGGAAGCGAGACTGCTTCTTCAGAGAGCACAGAGGGAAGCAGCGAGGAAACTTCCGATCTGGTGTTCGACCGGTGCGACATCACTCTGAATTTCACATGGCCGGATTCAGTGGATATTGCTGTTCCGGCAGAAGCGGAGACGGCGCAGGAGAAGTAACGGGCTGCGTGGCAGACGGGTCAGGCTATATCCATAGGCGGACTGATTGGGCCAGAGACAGTCAATGGCGTGATAAGGAGTCATACGGCATACAGATTGCTCAATAACATCATAGACAGGCTGATGGCGTATGGGCTGGTCAATGGCATCATGAGCAGGCTAATGACATCATAGAGGAATACAATAATGAACAGAATCAAACATTTTTTGCATATACATGAGATCCAGGAGAAAAAAGCCAGCGACAGGAGTGAACCTCTCCGTCATGCCGCTTTTCCTGGGAAAAAGATGGCAGAGAGTGGGCTGCTGGCGGCAGGAATTTTCTGCGCGCTCATGGCGGCAGGATGCGGCTCGCAGAATGTCTCATCAGAAGGCACTCAAGCGCAGGAAAGCACAGAAATTCAGACCAATTCGGAATCCGGGAGCACCACACAGAATCCGGCCTCTCATGCATCATCGGGGGCAGAAGAGACGGGAAGCGGCGCAGCCGATGGCTTTACCACTTCAGGGAAGGGGAGTGAGTTCTCCTCTGTCCGCTCACCATCCGTGATTCGCGATTTTTCGGGCATCACCGACGGTTCCAATGTACTCTGCGATGAAAAGGGACTGCAGGTGCTGATTGAGAAAGTATATACAGATGGAAGCGAGACCGCGTACATCGATGTCGAGGTCAGCAACAGCCAGGATGCGGCGGTGGAAGTGTATTCCAGCGGTATTGCCCTGAATTCTGTGATGACCGATGCCAGTCTCTATGCGGGGGTAGAGCCCGGTGCCAAGGCAGAGACAACGATTGAGATTGACAATCTCAGCGCGATGCAGCTTTTCCCGGAATCCATCGAAACGGTGCAGATGGACCTTCAGGCTTCCGACAGCAAGACATACGACACGATCCTGGACACCGGCGTGAAGGAGATTGTGCTGACTCAGGATGGGAAGAAATCAGATGGCGGAACGCAGATAGCGGGCGAGACGCAGAAAGAAAGCGTGACGCAGGCAGAAAGCGTGGCGCAGGCCGAGAGCAAGGCAATGGCGGCGAGCGAAACACAGTCCGGGAATAACACGCAGCCGGAGAATGATGGCGGCACCAAAATCTATCAGGATGAGAATGTTGAGGTCATTGCTTACCCGGAGGCGGATGAGGATGCGTCATTATCCGTACCGGTCTGCGTGATCAGCCGCTTGAAGAAGCAGAGCGTGAGCCTGACGGCGGATCAGATCAAGGCGGACACCATGGATGTCGATGGCTCACTGGTTGTTGATAACCTGTTCCCGGGATGCCGCATCTACACTGCGCTGACCGTTGATGCAGATGAAGCTAGTGACATTGGACTGGAAAGTCTCGCGGGAGCGTCCTTCCGCCTGGTCGCCCAGGACAGCGGGGATTACAGTGATGCCTTTACCACAAAAGTGATCAAGCTGCCGGATACTGCGCCGGAAGAAACGACTGCGGGATCGGCGGTGGAATCAGCACCGGGAGAGACGGCAGCAGAGTCGGCGCAGGGAGAAAGTACCGGAAACACCTGATGCCGGATATGAAGAGAATTTGCGGATGACGAGAAAAAACTGCGGGCAGTGTCCCGCAGTTTTTTCTCGCGGCGGGTTGACAACCAGTCGGGGGTGCGTTATTCTATGGTTTAGCTGTACTAGCACTCAAAAATATCGAGTGCTAACAAATTGAAACATGGTTTCGGCAACTCCGGCCGATTGCGCCGAAGCTGCTATATTGAAGAGGTGGTAAGTAATGGACAGCAAAGAAGGAAGTCTTTCGATTAACAGTGAGAACCTGTTCCCGATCATCAAGAAGTGGCTTTATTCCGATCATGATATCTTCTACCGTGAGCTGATTTCCAACGGCGCAGACGCTGTGACAAAGCTGAAGAAACTGGCCGGAATGGGTGAGCTGGAGCTGCCTGATGATTATCAGGGCCGGGTTATCATCATTGTCGATGAGAAGGAGAAGACAATCAAGGTCATCGACAATGGTATCGGAATGACCTTCGATGAGGTCGACAAATACATCAACCAGATCGCATTTTCCGGCGCGACGGAGTTCGTCAGGAAGTACAAGGATAAGGCGTCGGATGATCAGATCATCGGCCATTTCGGCCTCGGCTTCTATTCGGCGTTCATGGTGGCGGACCGCGTGACGATCGATACACTGTCCTGGATGCCGGATGCCACTCCGGTTCACTGGGACTGCAGCGGCGGCACTGATTACCAGATGGGTGAGGGCAGCCGCACAGAAAAGGGAACGGAGATCACGCTCTACTGCAATAATGAATCGAAGGAATTCACGCTGGAATACCGGGCTCGTCAGATTATTGAGAAATACTGCTCGTTCATGCCGGTGGAGATCTATCTGTTCACTCCGGACAGCTGGAAGAAGGAACAGGAACGCCAGGCGCGAGTGGCTGTCAAAGAGCAGACTGCGGCGGAGACTCCGAATGACGCGGCGAAAGCAGAGGGTGAGGATAAAGCCGAAGAAAAAGCCGAAGGCGGAGAGAACTCCGGAGAAGAGAAAAACGAGGAGAAAGCCGAAGGCAGCGAAAAAGCCGGGGAAGATAAGAAAGAGGAGAAGAAGAACGAGAAGAAGGAAGAAGATCAGCCTCCGGTTTCCCTTTCGGATGTCCATCCTCTGTGGGAGAAGAAACCGTCCGAGTGCACAGCAGAGGAATACAAGGATTTCTACCACAAGGTGTTCCTGGATTACAAGGAGCCGCTGTTCTGGATTCACCTGAACATGGACTACCCCTTCAATCTCAAGGGAATTCTGTACTTCCCGAAGCTGGGCAATGAGTATGAGTCCGCCGAAGGCGTGATCAAGCTGTACAGCAACCGCGTCTTTATCGCCGATAATGTCAAAGAAGTCATTCCGGAATTCCTCCTCATTCTGAAAGGCGTGATTGACTGCCCGGATCTGCCGCTGAATGTCTCCCGCAGTGCGCTGCAGAATGATGGCTTTGTCCGCAAGATCTCCGATTATATCACGAAGAAAGTAGCGGACAAGCTGAATGATCTCTGCCGCGGAGAAAGGGAATCCTATGAGAAATACTGGGAGGATATTCATCCCTTCATCAAGTATGGCTGCCTGAAAGATGAGAAGTTCTATGACAGGGTGAAGGACAGTCTTCTGTTCCGCAGCGTGGATAGCAAATATCTGACACTGAAGGATCTGAATGAACTCCCTGTGGATCCGAAGCCGGCAAAGACGGAAGCAGAGACAGAGAAGAAGGAAGGATCCGGTGATACCGCGAAGTCTGAGGACAAGGACACGATCACCGTGGCGTACGTCACCGATGAAGTGCAGCAGAGCCAGTATGTCCGGATGTACAAGGACGCCGGGATGACTGCTGTTGTCATGCCGTCGCAGATTGACAATCCGTTTATCAGCTTCCTGGAGTCCAAGAATGAGAAGCTGAAATTCCAGCGAATCGATGCGGATGTAACGGGGAAGCTGCGCGCTGGTGAGGAAGTTTCCAAGGAGATGGCAGACAGCCTGACGGAGATCTTCCGGAAGGCGCTCGGGAAGGATGATCTGACCGTCTCTGTGCAGAACCTGAAAGATGAGAATGTCGCTTCCATGCTGACGCAGAATGAGCAGAGCCGCCGCGTCGAAGAGATGATGAAGATGTACGGCATCAATGATCAGAACAACCGGACGCCGGCTACGCTGGTGCTCAACGCACGCAATCCTCTGGTGCAGTATATTCAGGAGCACAAGGACGGCGAGCATACGGAGATGTTCTGCCGGCAGCTGTATGATCTGGCAGCAATCAGCCACGCGCCTCTCTCCAGTGAGGAGATGTCGGAGTTTGTTCACCGGAGCAATGAGATCATGATGCTTTTGGCGAAATAATCAGAATTGGCGCAGTAAAAAGATTCTGAATAAGGAAATATTAGAAGATACGAGATCAGATGGTTTGATGGATTCCCATCCGGCGCTGGAAGGGACGTTAAACCAGTCGTGAAAAGCCGGTCACAGCCTGAGGGCTATGGCCGGCTTTTTTTCGCGGCGGAATCGGTTTATCAGGGATAGATTGCCTGGTTTTCCTGTTATAAGATCACAGGATGACGCAGGCGGTCCGCTGGCAGAAGGTGCCCGGTCTGCGCCGAAACCAGCGTGCGGTAGATTTCCGCGGCGAGCAGGTCTTCCTCCAGCGAACCAGCCGGAGCATCAGCTGCTTTGGTGATGATGGGAATGGAAGAGCTGCTCTGCAGCGTCTTCATGACGGAGCTGTCTCTTCGGAGGCCGAGAAGCCGGACAGCGGGAATGCCATTCGCGCATGAACCGCCGGCTGGCTGCATCGCCGCGCTCTGATCGCTTCCGCGTCGGCTCTCCGGGCCGCCCTGCCGTGGCATCCCGAGGAGTAGGTGGATCAGAGCCCGGCGTACGCGAGCCGCCGGGATTGATTTTGCCCGAACCCGATCCGTCATCTCCGTAAATGACAGAAACTCTTCCCGGCAGCCGGAGATCCTGGCGGCGATCTCCGGAGAGAGATCCGCGAAGGAGGAAAGCTGGCCAGGCGGAGTAAGGAGAACCGCCTGACGAAGCATGGGCGTCAGATCATCCGGGTAGATCCGGTAAGGAAGATGGGCAATGGATGCTTCCGGCAGTTGCCGCCAGACCGGAAGCTCCGGCTTCATCTGCTGGAGCTGAGCCGCAGTCTGTTGCGCATCGCTGGCCGGCCGGCTGCTGCGCTCCCACTGGTCGATGCCGGCCAGAGCGCGGCGGACCGCGGATGCTGAGGCGAATGCACCGTCCTGTATGAGCGTCGAATGATATTCACTTTGCATGCGGGGGATGGGAATCAGCTTGATCCCAGCGCGCCGGCGAAGCAGCGCATGCTGATATTCTGTGGCCAGGATATTGTTGGGCTGATGGAGAAAATCCGAGAAGTCTTCCCGCCTGTATTCGCCGGCATATCCGTCTGATACTGCGGCCAGGAACGCCTCCTCCCTTGCCGCTGGGTATGACTTTCCGGCGCGGAGCGCACCGCGCAGAACATCCCGGAATGATCCAGGCTCATCCCGCAGCACTTCGGCTGCCGCCATAATTCGGCCCGCATCGGCGCTCTCACAGCCACAGGCCAGACTCTGTACACAGCCAAGCCGGTGCAGGATCTCGGCAGCGCCTGCGGCAAATTTTTCCGCTGATGCACAGGCATACCGCACCGGAAGTTCCAGCACCACGTCCGCGCCGGCGGCGAGCGCCATTGCGGCCCGTTCAAACTTATCGGTAATTGCCGGTTCGCCGCGCTGCACAAAATCTCCGCTCATGACCACGACGATGCCATCCGCGTCAGTTGCCTGCCGCGCCTGCCGGATATGATAGGCATGTCCGAGATGCAGCGGATTGTATTCTGCGATAATGCCAGTAATTCGCATGATAGTGTCATCCTTTCCGCGGCCTGATTTCTGAGTCTCGTTTCCGAATTCTTACTTCTGAAGCCGTACTTCCCAATCCGTACTTCCCAATCCTGCGGTATGCCATGCCGGATGTTACGATAGGAGAGATCCTCTTCGGATCTGGCAGGGCGCAGGAAAAAGAAACCGACAACAGAAGCAAGCGAGCGTTCTGTGTTGATGCAGGAATGCACCTGAGCGTTATCGCCATCTTAACACAGGCAACGGAAAGACCGCAACCGCCGGAACAAACAGGAAGCCGGAGGCGTTCTCTCTGGACGGGAAGAGGCAGGCATACCACGGCTTTTTCTATCGTCCCGAGCGCAGTGATTTCCCATATCTTTGCGGTATTTTTCTCGCAATTCAGAAGGTAACGGATGTTCCGGAAATTCGTAAAATTCGGCGGTTGGGGAGGCCTTGACAGGGGAAGGGGGCTGTGATATTCTTTTACAGGTTCGCCGGTACCCGGTTGACGGAAGACTCCGACCGCAGCCTGGTAGACGGTGGGAAATTAAACGCAGGAGGTAATCAGACATGATTACAAAGGAAAAAAAGGCTGAGATTATTGCCGAGTACGGCAGAACACCGAACGACACGGGATCGCCCGAAGTTCAGATTGCTCTGCTGACAGAGCGTATCACAGAGCTCACCGAGCATTTGAAGGTTAATCCGAAGGACCATCATTCTCGGAGAGGTCTGCTGATGATGGTAGGTCAGAGACGTGGTCTTCTGGCATATCTACAGAAGAAGGATATCGAGCGTTATCGTTCGCTGATCGCGAGACTCGGTCTCCGGAAATAATTGCAGGCCTGGGGTGGAGTTTATCCGCCCCTTTATTGCTATACGGGCGGGTTGTCGCCTGTATAGCAGCATTCTGATGAACTGTTCATGTGACAGCCAACCTCGAGACCACTGAAAAACCGGAAGAGTACTGCCAGCTTTTCAGTGTTTTCGACGGGCTGTCCGACATATTATAATTATATATAAGGAAGGAAGCCAATGTACAAAACCTACAGTATGGAACTGGCAGGCAGAACGCTCCGCGTGGATATCGGACGTGTGGCTGCTCAGGCCAATGGCGCTGCACTGATGCACTACGGTGACACGGTGGTCCTCTCGACAGCAACCGCGTCCTCCAAGCCCCGCGATGGGATCGATTTCTTCCCGCTCAGTGTGGATTTTGAAGAGAAGATGTACTCCGTGGGTAAGATCCCCGGTGGATTCAATAAGAGAGAGGGAAAGCCTTCGGAACACGCGATCCTGACTTCCCGTATGATTGACCGCCCGATGCGACCGCTGTTCCCGAAGGACTACCGCAATGATGTGACACTCGACAATCTTGTGATGAGCGTAGATCCGGACTGCCCTCCGGAGATCATTGCCATGATCGGCTGCTCGATTGCTACGACGATTTCGGATATTCCCTTCGATGGCCCGATCGCCGGAACCCAGATCGGGCTGATCGA
>CADBOY010000062.1 GCA_902796405.1 uncultured Lachnospiraceae bacterium
CATCCGTCGAACAGCTATATCTATCTGTACGGTGATCTTGATTTCGAGGAGCAGCTGAACTGGCTCGACCGGGAATATCTGAGAGACTATGACCGGCAGGATATCTCTTCGGCGCTTCCGCTGCAGCCTCCCTTCCCGGCGCCGGTGGAGCGCTCCGTCAGCTATCCGATTCCCAAGGGAGAGGACCCGACAGGCAAGGCGTATCTGTCGGAGAGCTGGGTGATCGGAGAGATCACAGGTCCCAGGCTGTATCTGGCCTTCCAGGTACTCGACAGTGTGCTCCTTTCGACGACGGGCGCTCCGCTGCGCCAGGCGCTGGATGACTCCGGCATTGCGGAGGAGATCTACGGCGGCTATATGAGCGGAACGCGGCAGCCGTATTTCAGCGTGATTGCCAAGAATGCCGATGAGAACCGGATGGAGGAGTTCCGGGATATCATCCGCCGCACCCTGGAGTATGAGGCAGAGCACGGCATCGACCGCCGGGCACTGGAGGGCTCGCTGAATCTGCTGGAATTCAAGAGCCGGGAAGCCGATTTCGGAGCCTATCCGCGCGGCCTGATCTACGGCATCGAGTGCTTTGACAGCTGGCTGTATGACAGCGACCCCATGGTCCATCTCCGCTGGGAGGATACGTTTCATTTCCTGCGGGAGCAGATGGACACCGGATACTTCGAGAATCTGATCCGCCGGTATCTGCTGGAGAATCCGCATGCGGCCTGGATCACGCTGCTTCCTGAGGCCGGCCTGATGCGGAAGAAGGACAAGGAGCGGGCGGAACATTGGGAGAAGCTCCGGGATGCCATGACGCCGGAGGAAATCCAGAATACGGTACAGCAGACCAGAGAGCTGAAAGAGTATCAGAGCCAGCCTTCCACGCCGGAACAGCTTGCGACGCTCCCTCAGCTCGCCGTCTCGGACATCTCCGAGGAGCCGGAGCCGCTGAACGATTATCAGTGGGAGGCGGCAGAAGTTCCGGTGATCTCGCACGATATCTTTACTTCCGGCATCCTGTATCCGCGGATTCTGTTCCGCGCAGACCGCATCGAGCCGGAAGAGATTCCCTACCTGGGACTGCTGCACCAGCTCCTCTCCATGCTGTCAACGGAGCACTATTCCTTCCGGGAGCTGACCAGCGAGATTCTTTTGCAGACCGGAGGAATCGGACTGTCTCTTCCGGTTTATCAGAACGTGAAGCATCCGGAGAAATTCTCTCCTTATATTGAGATCAATGTCCGCACGCTGAAAGACCGCCTGCCGGAAGGGCTCAGCCTCATGCAGGAGATCCTGTTGCACACCGATTATTCCGACGGAAAGCGGATTCGCACTCTGATTGCGGAGTACCGGTCCCGCGTGCTCACGAATCTCCAGGACGGCGGCCATTCAACGGCGGTTTCCCGTGCATCTTCCTATGCCTCAGCGCTGTCTGCCTACAACGAGAAGATTGGCGGAGTCGACTATCTGGAATTCCTGGGTGAGATGCAGAAGGAGGCGGAGACCGAGGAGGGAGCCATCCGGATCGGCGAGAAGCTGAAGCAGCTTGCCGGCCGGCTGTTCGTCCGGAGCGGTATGCTGGTCAGCCTTACCTGTCCGAAGGAAGACAATGCGTATTTTGCGGAGTGCTTCCGGAAGTTCGCGGACGCGTTCCCGGAGGGAAGCGGGCATACATCGCCGGATCCGGATCACAGACCCTGCGCCGAATGGCCATTTGAGCCGAACCGGAGAAATGAGGGACTTCGCACGGCGGCGCAGATTCAGTATGTGGCTGCCTGCGGAAACAGCCGCCGGACGGGAGAGCCATATACCGGCGCGCTGCGGGTGCTGCAGAAAATCCTGAGTGACGATTACCTGTGGACGAATCTCCGAGTGAAGAGCGGCGCTTACGGCTGCATGTGCGGCTTTGGCCGGTCCGGATCCGGATATTTTGCCTCATACAGAGACCCGCACCTTCGCAGAACGCTCGAGACGTACCGGAATATCCCGGCATTTATCGCGGATTTCCAGTGCTCAGAGCGCGACATGACGAACTATATCATTGGCTCGATCGGACGCATGGACCGGCCGATGAATCCCGCTGAAGCGGGAGCATGGTCCTTCCAGGCGTGGATGAATGGAGTGACCGATGAGATGCTGCGCCAGGATCGCCGGGAGGTGCTTCACTGCAGTCAGGCAGATATCCGCGCGCTGGCTCCCCGCGTGCAGGCCATCCTGGACTGCGATCAGATCTGTGCCGTGGGAAATGCCGGGAAGCTGGATTCGGAGCAGGAACTCTTCGGAGAAGTCCGGACGCTGAAGTAAGCGGATAAACCAGAGCGGATATGCGGCTGGTGAAGAAATGGAGATTGCTATGAGTGAGAAGAAGGGATTTGTCTCTGGCTTCGCGGCGCTGGTCGGAAGGCCGAATGTCGGAAAGTCCACGCTGATGAATCATCTGATCGGAGAGAAGATTGCCATCACTTCGGAGAAGCCGCAGACGACGCGGAACCGGATCCGGACCGTCTATACGGACGATAAGGGACAGGTGATCTTTCTCGACACCCCTGGTATCATGAAAGCCCGCCACCGGCTGGATTCCTATATGGTCGGTGTAGCGGAGAAAACCCTGCGAGGAGTGGACCTTATCCTGTGGGTGGTTGAGCCTGCGGCACGGATCGGACAGAATGAGGAGCACATCCTCGAGCTCTTGAAGCAGGTGAAGACTCCGGTGATCCTTGTGCTCAATAAGATTGATACGGTAGAAAAACCGGAAATCGCCCGCCTGCTGGATCTCTATCACAGCGCGCTTCCTTCCGCGGAGATTGTTCCGGTATCCGCACTGCGTGACCGGAATACGGACGAGCTGATGCGGATGATCTTCCGCTATCTGCCGGAAGGGCCGCAGTATTTTGATGCAGACACCCTCACTGATCAGCCGATGCGCCAGATTGCTGCTGAACGGATTCGGGAGAAGGCGCTGCGCAATCTCTCGGATGAGGTGCCGCACGGCATCGCGGTTACCATTGACCGGATGAAAGAGAGAGGAACCTCCAATTTCTTCGACATCGACGCAACGATTATCTGTGAGCGGGAATCTCACAAGGGAATCATCATCGGTAAGCAGGGACAGATGCTGAAGAAGATCGGCACAGAAGCGCGGAGGGATATCGAAGGACTGATGGGAGCCCGCGTCAATCTGAAGCTGTGGGTCAAGGTCCGCAAGGAGTGGAGAGACAGCGAGATCTACCTGAAAAATTACGGATATCACGATGAGGACTGAGGCAGCAGCAGGAGGACGAGTGCGATTCCGGAGCAGCCCTGAGCGGATGACGGAGGGGATATGGACAATCTCATCACGGTGACGGGGATGGTTCTGCAGTCCTCCCCGGTCGGTGAAAAGGATCTCCGGCTCGTGCTGCTGACCGCAGAGCGGGGCAGGATTACGGTATTCGCGCGCGGGGCGAAAAACCCGAAGAGTCCGCTGATCGCGGGAAGCCGGCCGTTTTCGTTCGGGCAGTTCCGCCTCCATGAGGGGCGAACCGCCTACAGCGTGCGGGAGATGAAAATCCAGAGGTATTTCGAGGAACTGACGAAGGACCTGGAGGCCGTCTGCCTGGCTTCTTATTACTGTGAATTTGCCGCCTATTACGGCCGCGAGGGCATCGATGAGCGGGAGCAGATCAATCTGCTCTACGCCGCACTGACTGCTCTGGGAAGAGAGGGCTTTGACCGGCAGCTGATGCGGGGCGTATATGAGCTCCGGACCATGATGATTCATGGAGAGTACTCGGACACGCCGTATCGGCCGTGCGGTCCGGATGCCTCCTATGCCTGGAACTATGTGCTGACATCGTCCACCGGAAGGCTGTTTTCCTTTCGCCTCGCCGATGAGCCGCGGGCTGAATTTCTCGGGGCAGTCGCCGCGCTGAAGGAATACTACATTGACTGGACATTCAAGTCTCTCGGCGTATTGGAGAGCATGGGCTTTTAGCGGGAATGGCGGATCAATCGTCATCCCCGCTTTTTTTGGCGCTCCTCCCTCTACTGGCGAGACTTCGGGCTACCGGGCGCAGGTAGGAAGTCCAGAAATGAGGATCATCCAGGTTCAGCGCATCGGCGTCCAGCCATTGTTCTTCGCCGCGGCGTCGGGAGAACAGCCGAAGCGAGTATGGTGCAAGTCCTCCCGGCGCGTACAGAAAGTTGCCTTCTTTTTGCAGAAAGGCGGTATCCGGTGTGGCGGGTTCCCGGTAATTCCGGTCGACAAAAGAAGCTACACTCTTGTGGATGGCGATCCCCTCTTCCGGGAGAAAGTAATAGTTCCGGTAGTCCGGGATATAGAAGCGCAGAGTTCCATTGTACTCCGGAATGCTGAGCTGAATGCCATCGCCCTTAAGATAACCGCGAATGGGACCGGACGCAAAAGGGATGGGGACGGGTACGCGGAGAGTGGTCCGAAGCGAAGCAACAAGTCGAACGCGGGAATCGGATCTCGGCATTTCACCCTCAGCCTTCTCCGCCGGCCATATTTCCGGAGTGCGGCAGGTCTCTTCCGGCGCGGGCGCTGCCTGGGGAGTACTTCCGGCAGCCACTTGAGTAGAGATTTCCTCGCTCAGCCGGACGACCTCGGATACCGACAGGCGGCCCTGCAGAAATTGGGCGTAGGACAGCAGAGGCATCAGGCGCGGCATAGCCAGAACATCTTCCTCATTGTGCAGGAGAAGAAGGCGTTCTGCATTCGGATTCGGATGTGATTCATAGCCATGGTAGACGCGGATCAGATCTCCGCCGCTGAACCGGTCTTCTCTTCCGATCCCGAGAAACATCTCTGCCGTCTTCTGCTTCAGATTCGGCAGATTCAGCAGCCGCCGACAGGGCCGGATCCTCTGATACAGGTCCATGCCTTTTTGTGCCGCGCCGAGGAAGGCATCCGGAACGCCGTGCGCGCCGCAGCGGCGGGACAGAAAAGGAAGATCAAAATGTTCTCCGTTGAAGGTGACGATTCGGGCATCTTCTCCCATATCCTGATAGAATTTCCCGGCCAGGGTCAGCACTTCCGGTTCATCCTCCGGGCACTCCGTGAGCCACTGCCGGAAGAGCATCCGGCCGTCTTCTTCCCGGCAGCAGCCGATCAGATAGACGCGGGACCGGTACGCGGTCAGTCCTGTCGTCTCAATATCCAGGAACAGCAGATCCCGGAAGTCGGAATCAGAGCTCATTTCCCGGGGAAGATCCAGATTCCTGGTGATTTCTTTCAAGGGATGTTCTCCTTCCCACCAGGCAGAATGCGGCGCCTGGCCGCGCGTTCTGCCGCCTGACTCACCAGGCGATGCTTGCTGCCTGCTGCACTTAGTATACGTTACCGGAGCGAGCTCTGGCAAGTGCGGGAAATTCCGTACGAATGGCCGGAAACTTGCGTTAAGTGAGCCGGTATGATAAAATTTAATATCACGTGAACATTTGTTGCCCTGCGGAAGCAAGCCGTGCGGGCACCGGGCAGGGGGACGTATGATTTCCTATGTTAAGGGTGAACTGACAGAGACGGGAACCGATTCCGTAGTGGTGGAAGCCGGCGGAATCGGATATCAGATATTTGTTCCTTCCTCCATCCTCTCCGAGCTGCCGCCGATCGGAGAAACCGTGAAGATCTACACCTATTTTCAGGTCCGTGAAGATGCGATGCAGCTTTTCGGCTTCCTGCACCGGGACGATCTTGAGGTGTTCCGGATGCTGATCGGAGTGAGCGGCATTGGTCCGAAGGGAGCGCTTGCCATACTATCCGGCATCACGCCCGATGATCTGCGCTTTGCCGTGATCTCGGGAGACGACAAGGCCATTGCGAAGGCGCCGGGCATCGGCAGAAAAACCGCGCAGAAGGTCATCCTTGAGCTGAAAGACCGCATGAGTCTGGAAGACGCATTTGAGAAAAAGTCAGAGCACATCGCAGCGGCATCGGAGAATGCGGGGGCAGCGGGCGAGGCCGGAGAAGCGGTAGAGGCGCTCACGGCGCTGGGATACTCCGCTACGGATGCGCTGCGCGCGGTTCGCGCGGTAGCAGGGGCGGAGCAGATGGATGTGGAATCCCTGCTGAAAGCGGCGCTGGCCCGGATGGCATCGTTCTGACGAAGAATCCGCAGGCCGCTCCGGAGCGGGTATTTTCTTCCCGTCTATTGAGCAGCCTGCATGACATTCTGCGGCATCAGGCAGAGGTATCATGGAAAAACGCATCATCACGACAGAATTTACCGATGAGGACAGCCGGATCGAGAATTCGCTCAGGCCGAAAACTCTGAAAGATTATATTGGACAGGAGCAGGTCAAGAAGACGCTCCGGGTTTATATTGAGGCCGCGAAAAGCCGCGGTGAGCCTCTCGATCATGTGCTGCTGTACGGTCCGCCCGGTCTGGGCAAGACGACGCTCGCCGGCATCATTGCCAATGAACTTGGCGTCAACCTTCGCATCACAACCGGTCCTGCGATCGAGCATCCGGGGGAGATGGCGGCAATTCTGAATCAGATGGGGGAGCATGACGTTCTGTTCATCGATGAGATTCACAGACTGAGCCGGCAGGTGGAGGAAGTGCTTTATTCCGCCATGGAGGATTTCGCAATTGACATCGTGATTGGCAAGGGCGCTGCGGCAAAGTCGATCCGCCTGGATCTGCCGCACTTCACTCTGGTCGGAGCAACTACGCGGGTGGGGATGCTCTCAGCTCCGCTCCGGGACCGTTTCGGTGTGATCGACCGCCTGGAATTCTACCGGCCGGCGGAGCTCGCGCAGATCGTGAAGAATTCCGCCGCCAAGCTCGGCGTTGAGATTGATGAAGCCGGTGCGCTGGAGATTGCCGGGCGATCACGGGGAACGCCCCGGCTTGCCAACCGGCTGCTCAAGCGGGTGCGCGATTTTGCGCAGGTCCGGTTTGACGGGAAGATTACAAAAGAAGTGGCGGATTATACACTGACGTTGCTGCGTGTGGACAAATATGGCCTGGATACGATGGACCAGAGGGTGCTCCGCACGATTATAGAAAAATTCGGAGGCGGTCCGGTGGGACTGGAGACTCTGGCGGCGGCGATCGGAGAGGATGCCGGTACCATCGAGGACGTCTGTGAACCGTATCTGATTCAGAACGGTTTTCTGAACCGCACACCGCGGGGAAGAGTGACGACGGAACTTGCCTGTCAGCACCTCGGGATTCCGGTTCCCGAAACTACCGGACAGTGAGGAGCGGAACATGTCGGAGACGAATTGCACAGAGGTTGTGATCGGCGGAAAATCCTTCCGCCTGAGCGGCAGCGAGGACAGCGC
Organism: uncultured Lachnospiraceae bacterium; assembly: GCA_902796405.1. GTDB lineage: Bacteria > Bacillota > Clostridia > Lachnospirales > Lachnospiraceae > UBA3305. The sequence continues at coordinate 7,283 of CADBOY010000062.1, forward strand.
TTATATGCAGGAGGTGGCCTCCTATCTGAACCAGAAGATCAGTGAGATGGAGTCCAGCCCGGGATGGCGCCGCCTTCCGGCGGATGAGCGCCATATGATGCTGCTGCTGAATCTGGCGGATGATTATTTCCGGGAGAAGAAGCACAGCGAGATGCTGGAGAGCAAGGCAGAGGGCATGGAAGATGACATCGATGACCTCCGCCATGAATTGGTGCGGGAGCGGATGCAGAATGAGCGCAGCCGGGATGAGACGGGATCCGAACCGCAATCCGGCGAATAACGAACACGATTGGCGCTGGCCGGTATATGGCCCCGGCCAGTCTGGCAGAGCCGCCAGGCATATGCCATAGCGGGAGCAGGCGGTTCCTTCGGATGAACCGCCGGTCAGTCCGGCGGAGGAATAACGATTCCCCGGAAACTGCAGTGCCGGCGGAGGAATTGCCAGAGTCCGGCAAGGGGGCATATTTCGAGAGGAGAGGATAAATGGTCAACCTGGTACTCGAGTACTCCAGGTATCTGATGCTGCTGATCCTGATTCTGTACACGATTCTGGATCTCTATGCGCTTCGCAGCCTGGATGCGGTACAGCAGAACAGGCTGTGCCGCCATCAGATGCTGCTGGTCATCCTGCTTCATTTTCTGGGATATCTGATTATCTATCTGAAGACGGAGGATATGACGCTGCTGATCTTCTACGGCATTCAGGCAGCGGTTTTCATCGTCTATTACATGCTGTTCGGCGTGATCTACCGCACCGGTTCCCGGATCCTGATCAGCAATGTTCTGATGCTGTCGGCTATCGGAATGATGGAACAGACCAGGCTGGATCCGGAATATGCATACCGGCAGTTCCTGTTCCTGTGTGTCGGATTTGTGCTGACGCTGATCATTCCCGCAATGATTCAGTACATGCACATTCTGTCGAAGTGGGGAATCGTCTATGCGGTTCTCGGTCTTGGCATACTGGCGGCGGTGTGGCGGCTGGGCAACACGACATATGGTGCGCAGCTTTCCATCAGCTTCGGCGGCTTTACGCTGCAGCCTTCCGAGTTCATCAAGATTCTGTTTGTTTTCTTCACGGCGGCGATGCTCGAGAAGAGCACAAGCTTCAAGCAGGTTGTGATTACGACGATTATTGCCGCAATGCATGTGCTGCTCCTGGTTGCATCGACGGATCTCGGCAATGCGCTGCTGTACTTTGTAACGTATCTGCTGATGCTCTTCGTGGCAACACATCAGCCGCTGTATCTTCTGGGGGGATTCGGCGCCGGAGGCGGAGCAGCAGTAGCTGCCTATCACATGTTTGCGCATATCCGGGTCCGGGTCGCGATGTGGCGCAATCCCTTCTATGACTACGACAACAAGAGCCGTCAGATCGCTCAGTCGATGATGGCGATATCCACCGGAGGCTGGCTTGGCTCCGGTTTCTACCAGGGCATGCCGAAACTGATTGCCCTGGTGCGCAATGATTTTGTGTTCGCGGCGATCTGCGAGGAACTGGGAATGATCTTCGCGATCGGCCTGATCCTTATCTATCTGGGTTTTGTCATTCAGATGATCTGGGTTTCTACCTGGATGAACGAGCTCTTCTACAAGCTCGTCGGCTTCGGCCTCGCCGTGATGATCGGATTC
>CADBOY010000063.1 GCA_902796405.1 uncultured Lachnospiraceae bacterium
GGGATTTCTACAAGATCACTCTCGCCGCGATGATCTCGCCGCTGATGTATCTGATCATCTTCGGGATGGGAATTCAGACCACCTCTCACGGTGAACCCTATCTGAACTTCCTGATCCCCGGCATCATCTCGATGTCCTCGATGACCGGCAGCTTCGGCGCGGTCGCGCAGAACATGAGCGTGCAGAGACTGTACGAGAAGGCGCTCGATCAGGTCATGATCTCTCCGACGCCGCTCTGGCAGTTCATCGTCGGCCAGATTCTCGGCGGTGCCCTGCGCGGGCTCTATGCTTCGTTGGTCATCCTTCTCCTGACGTCGGCCATCCACACCGGCCTGATCTACAATGGCTGGACGTTTCTCGTCCTCCTGCTCAACGGAACAGTGTTCTCCACGATCGCGCTCGTGCTCTCCTTCCTCGCGAAGACGTACTCTGACGCCCCAAAATTCAACGCATACATCATCACACCGATGTCATTTCTCTGCAATACCTTCTTCTCCACGGACCAGATGCCGGGCGGGTTCCGGCAGGTTGTACAGGCCCTGCCGCTCTCGCAGACGTCAACCATGGTCCGCGCGATCGCGCACGGGGAATCCGTGGGTGCGGCAGGATGGCTCATCCTGTTCGCGTACCTCGTCATCTTCTCCCTAATCGCTGTCATCTTCATCTATAAGAAGAAGAATCTGTAGCCGCTTCAGCGTGGCTCCGTATGAGGCGCCGCTCCACGACCAGCGCCGTGACCGCCATGACGGCTCCGGTGGTGCACAGGCTGACCGGGTAGACCATGAGCAGGCGGAAGAAGGAGGGGGCAGCCCGGAAATACGTGCAGACCATGAGGGTCCGGATTCCGCAGATTCCGGCGATCGAGATGAGGGTAGGCGTCAGGGAAATGCTGAATCCTCTCAGGTAATCGGAGAACATCTCCTGGAACAGGCTGCCGAACAGAAAAGCGAACAGTATGACGCGGACGCGGAGATAGGCGGTCTCGATGACCTCCGGATCCGCCGTGAACAGCGAGAGAATCGGCCGGCCGCACAGGAGCACAAAGCAGCAGGCCGCTCCGGTGAACGCGAAGTCCAGTGCCAGGCTGACGCGGAGAATCCGGCGGCAGCGCGGCAGGTTTCCGGCGCCGTTGTTCTGTCCGACGAACGTGGTGCAGGCCTGCCCGAAGGAACTCAGCATGAAGTGCGCATACGTCTCAACATAGAGCGCGGCTGAGGATGCGGCCATCACGACGGTGCCGAGGCTGTTGACCGCGTATTGAACGATGATATTCGAGAATGCGAAGATCGTATTCTGCAGTCCTGCGGGAAGCCCGATCTGAAGGACCTTCTTCAGGCTCTCGCCGTCGATGCGCAGCTGCCGCCAGTGGAGCCGGACCTCCGAATCCGTCCGCAGCAGGCGGAGCAGAAGCAGCAGGAAGCTGACGCCGTTCGATACCACGGTGGCGATGGCAACGCCGTCAACCGTCATATCAAGGGCAAATACAAACAGCAGATTGAGCGCGACATTGAGAAGACCCGAGAATACCAGCACGATGAGCGGGCCCTTCGTGTCTCCGACGCTCCGGAATATCGCGGCCTCGAAGTTATAGAGCACGATGACCGGAACCCCGGCGAAGTAGATCCGCAGATACAGCAGAGCCATCGAGAAGACGCTGCCTGGCACGTTCATCATCCGGAGGACATCCGCGGCAAAGAGCTCGCAGAGCAGTGAGGCGGCCAGCCCGCCGAGCAGGGCGAACAGCAGCGAGGTGTGAACCGCCCGCGACGCCAGATCGCTCTGATTTCCGCCCACCGCTGTCGCGATTACAACCGTCGAACCAAGGGAGGTTCCGACGAAGAAGGAGACCAGCAGCGAGACGATCGGCCCGGCGCAGCCTACTGCGGCCATGGCTTCATTGCCCACAAAGCGCCCGACCACGGCGACATCGGCCGCGTTGAAGATCTGCTGCAGCACGCTGGTTGCCGCGAGCGGAAGCGCATAGCCGATCAGCTTTCCGGCAAGCGGGCCATGCAGCATGTCCACCGGACGGCGGGCAGCCGCGCTCCCGCGTCTTCCTGTCCGCGCACCGGCTTCCCGGCACTCTCTGTTCGGCTCATTCTCCCTTTCTCCTAGCATAACCTCTCTCCTAAAGTCTCCTGGCGTCTCAGACCGGTTCGTCGGTATTCGACTCTCTCCGGATCAGGAAATACACCACAATGAACAAAACCACGATGAACACGGTGAATACCGTGGACGACAGGGCGGTCTGCTTCATCGCGCAGGCATCATAGAAACCGTGCAGGAAAACCGAAACCAGCCAGCTCAGCCAGAGCAGGACGGCGGATTCTCCCGGCCGGCCGCTGCCTTCGCAGAGCTTCGCCCGGCCGTAGAAGTACCCCATAAACACGGCAAATGACAGATGTCCGGGGATTGCCGTGACGGCCCGGGCCGGCGCCACCGAAAGGCCGTATCCGAACACGTACAGAATGTTCTCGAAGGCGGCAAATCCCAGCGACACGGTGACAGCGTAGACGATTCCGTCAAACCGGTAGTTGAAATTCGGATCCCGCCAGGTTGCCCGTTTCATCAGGAGGAACTTCATCCCCTCCTCTGCCGCCGCGACGACGAGAAAGGCCAGCAGCATGGTATAGTAAGGATTCTCCGGAGAGATAAAGCGGCTCAGCAGCGATTCCCCGATATTCTCCAGGATCATCGCCCCGAGCGCGGCCAGAACTCCGGACAGGAGAAGTCGGCCGATCAGGTAGCCGGGCTCCTTCTCTACGGTATCCTTCTGATAGACATAGACCAGAAGGATGACGGCCGGAAGGATCGCCGCCAGAATGTAAAACCAGATGATCTCATTGAATAAAAACATCACCATCTCCTCCTGCCGTTCTCATTCAATAGGTCTCAAGAATCTGAAAATCCGTACTCTCCTTCGAGATCTGGAACATCAGCTTCTTCATGCGGATTTCCATGAGGTTACCGACAATCAGCAGCTCAAATGTCACCTCTGCCTCATCGCCTCCGCCGGCAACCAGCGTCATTTGGTCCATATCATACCCGTAATCTCCGATCATCGCAAGGATCTCCGTCATCGAATTCGGATGGTTCGGCCGGGTAAGGCGCAGACGGACCCGCGTCCCGTCCGGCGCGATGGGCTCTTCCGGCGCGATGGGGCCGAAGGGATCCTCCAGCGCGTCATACATCAGCCCATACTGATACATCCGGCTGGACTGCATGATCTTCCGGACCACCGACAGATATTCCGTGCGGCGGCTCTCCGGTATGCCTTCTCCCAGCCTCCTGAGGATGTCCTCTTCCCGTCCCGGCCGGTAGATGGTGGTCTCCCCCGCGGCGAGCTTCGCCTGAACGACCTCCTCCGCCGCATCATAGCGGTTCATCAGAAGTCCGCGAATCTGCGGGTCAATGTGGTCGATCTTTCTCCTTGCCTCTTCCAGTGACATCGTGTTATCCTCCCTTCCGTCAGACAGCCGGCAGGTACGTTTCCCCTGATCGAAAAAAGAGGCGCCGCCCGACGGGCGCGCCCCTTTTTGTTCCTGTGAGACGATTACCAGGTTCTCTTGAAATTCTTCTTGCGGTACTGACCGGGCGTCATCCCGGTATACTTGCGGAACGTCTTCGAGAAGTGGCTCTGTGAGCAGAACCCCAGGTACTGCCCGATCTCCAGCAGGCTGTATTCCGAATACTGAATCATACTCTGCGCTTCACGCACCCGGCTCTTCTGGATGAATTCACTGACCGTCTCCCCGGTCTCCTTCTTGAACAAGGCACTGAAATAAGTCTCGGAAAGCCCCGCGTTATCCGCAATCTGCTTCAGGGAGATGTCATAGTGGAGGTGACGAAGAATGTAGTCAATGGACAGCTTCACCTTCTCACTCATGAGAACATCGGACTTGTTCTCATTCACCCGAGTCGTAAAGTCGATGACCGCCTTCTTATAGATCTCCCACAGCCTGGTGACATCCGTGCACTCATCGGCCTCTTTCGTATAATTGTTGCAGACCATGAATGCTTCCTCGTCGCCGAGGCCGCCGTCCATCGCCGCGCGCGCCGCTATGGCGATCCCCACGATCACGGAATACAGCTGTGTGCGGTACGGATCGTTGGAAAGTCTCTCGACACGCTCATGCTCGGCGCTCTCGAGGTACTTGGTCACTCTCTTGAGATCGCCCTCCATGATCATGCCGTTCATCATCTTCTCCTGCGCGTACTTTCCCGTGGCGCGGATCTCATCGCGGGTCTCCTTGATCTCGCGGTGAACATGCTTCGGGCGAACTGCCGGTTCCGAATCTGCCCCGGTCATCTGCTCATTTGTCATCTCTTTGTTCTCAGCCATCGCGTCTCTACCTGCCTCCCTGCCAGTAACGTTATCCCGTTCGTTCTGCTTATCCGCCTGTGCCTCGCATGCTCTCCGGTATCCTGCAGCCCTTCCCTGGTCTGCACCTTAGAATGGTAATATAGATCAGAGATATTTTCCAAGTGGTTTGGCAAAATCTACGGGTCTTTTTTAAGAATCTATGTTTTGAGGTTGTTCATATTATAACGCCTTCCATGACAGCATGCAATGGTTCTTATTATATTTTTGCGATTTTTCTTAGCGAAATTTTTCGTCCAAATCGGGGACTCCTTGATTTTCTGTGTATTTTTCTATTCATCCCGTTCTGTCACGTTTTTGATGTGATGGAATGTGCCTTAAAATCAGACTATTTTCAGCCCCCGTAACTGAAAATATGGCAGGGCCACGGGTCTTCCGCAGCTCTGCCATACCGATTCTCCTGCCTCAGATGCCAGGAATGCCTCGCTTCCTGTTGAGATCAGGAACCATATTTCTCCAGATATTCCTCCAGGCAAAGATTCTCTTCGTGCATCACCTTCGCGGCTTTGTCTCCGACGTACCGGAAATGCCACTGCTCGTTGCTGATGCCGGTGATGCTGGATTTGTCCTCCGGATACCGGCGGATAAATCCGTATTTCCAGCTGTTCTCATCCAGCCAGTCCCAGACCGCCTGCTTGTCCTCTGCCGTCTGATCCTCATCATCGGACGGCTGGACGGAGATATCCACGGCGAGGCCGATCTCGTGCTCACTCGTTCCCGGAATGGCAACCCATTTTTCTGCCTCTTCCTCCGCTTCCTTCCTGGACATTCCCTGCTCTTCATA
>CADBOY010000064.1 GCA_902796405.1 uncultured Lachnospiraceae bacterium
CAGAACCAGTACGTACAACCGACGATGACGGACCCACCGATGATGTTGCCGATCGTGACCGGAAGCAGATTCTTCACGAAGAACGAGCCCCAGGTCAGGCCCTCTGCCGCTATGCCGTATTCATGAGAGGCGAAGATCCCGACGGGGACAAAATACATGTTGGCGACGCTGTGCTCGAATCCGCAGAGGACAAACACCATGATCGGGAGCATCAGACCGAGAATCTTACCGGCCAGTTCTTTTGCGGCAAACGAGACCCACACAGCCAGACAGACCAGAACGTTGCAGAGAATGCCCCGGATCAGAGCATCCGAAAAACTCATGCTGACCTTTGAGACCGCTGTGGATACGGCAGCGGCAGCCAGCCCTGAATCGAACAGGGAGAGCACATGCCCATAGGTGACGGCAAGCGCAATCAGGATTCCGCCGATCAGATTGCCGAGGTAGACTACCAGCCAGCTTCTCAGCATACCGCCGAGGGAAGCTTTTTTCTCCAGTACGGGAATGACCAGGAGGCAGTTGCCGGTGAAGAGCTCAGATCCAGCGCACAGCACCAGCATCAGGCCCACGGGGAAGACGCAGGCCCCCGTTAATTTGGCCACCGATGCCAGCGGAATGCTGACGGCGGCAACCTGGCTTCCGACCGCGCCGAAAGCAATGTATATGCCGGCCAGAATTCCGAGAAGCAGCATCTTCGGGAAGGGAAGGTTGATCTTCCCGGTTCCGATGGTAACATAGTTTTTGGCAATCTCAGCAGGTGAATTCATCATTTCCTCCTCTTTGTGCATGATGCTTTCTTGTGACTTTTCGCTCTGCCCGATCTTCCGGGCCGCTCTCCCGTGACAGCCTCCCTTCATGGCACAGAATGTTCGCGGCGGCGCAGAATTATAAGAATATTCAGACTATCACGAATAGTGGACAATCATAATTCACATTATCGGCAAAACAGCAGGAATGTCAATTTCAAGATGAAAATTTTCTTTACAAACAGGAAAAATCTGGCGCATCACGGATCAGGTACTTGTCAAGACGGGGGAAATTATCCATAATATAGAAGATAACAGATCCCATAAGAAGATGACACTGCACCGCACCACAATGAATCTTGATCTGACCTCTATCTTCATGATGAACCGGAAATCGGCCAAGTACATGGAAGAGAAGATCGAGGCCGGAGCTCAGACCTATGGACGGATCATCAATATCGCTTCGAGCTATGGTATGGTTGGCAATACCGCGATTCCGACGATTGCTTATCACGCATCGAAGGGAGCTGTGGTCAATTTCACGAGAGCCGCTGCTGACGAGCTTGCGCCGAAGGGCATTACGGTCAATGCCATTTGCCCTGGATATTTCTACACCGAACTGACAACGGAAACGCTGAACACGGATTATTTCCAGGAGTTCGCCAGGAGAACGGTTCCGATGCAGAGATACGGACACTCCGGAGAACTGAATTCCGCAGCCATCTTCCTGGGAGCCGAGGAATCCAGCTACGTCACCGGCCAGATCCTCGCTGTCGATGGCGGCTACACCTGCGTATAATCTTTGTATCATGTGAAGCGGATCAGGTACCTGTGAATGAACAGGGACTTTTTCACACGTAAGATATGTGCCGGAGTTCTTTCAAGGCTCCGGCAAAGGCTCCGGCAGCTTTTTTAATCCGTTTCAGCTGGTTGTATGCGATTGCCTAGGTTCCCCGGCGTAAAAATGATCCGCACGGAATCCCTTCGTTTTCCTTTGCTGTTCCGAAGATCCTGCGGGAATCTTACTCGGTTTGAAGCCAGTGTGGCGAATGATATATAAGCGAAGTAAATCGCATGTTCCGAAAAGGAAAATATACTTTGGGTGAAATATCCGGTATATTGAAAGAATACAGGGGCATGAGGGGAAAGCAAATAACGGCAGGAATATAGTATGGAGAGAGAGAGGGCAGTGCTGCGCCAGGCCATCCGCCGGTGTTGGCATTCGCAGGATATCACAATTCCGGGAAGACAACGGTACTGATGCGGCTGATCGGCGAGCTGAACCGGCGAGGCATCACCACCGCTTATCTCAAACATACCCATCACGAGGTGGATATGCCTCCGCAGGACCGGGACAGCCAGAAGGCTCTTGCCGCAGGCTGTGGGCAGAGTGCCGTGTTCTCGGATCAGCAGCTGCTCTATGTGCAGAGAACGGGAAACGGACTGGGCCGGGCACTGGAACTGTTTGAAGATGCCGATCTGATTCTGGTGGAAGGAGGCAAGAAGGAGAAACTCCCCAAAGTACTGGTGGCTTCTTCGCCGGATCCCGGTCAGTTTGCCCTTCCGCCGGAGGAATGCGAGGCCATTATCTGCAAAGGGCTGCCTGAGAGCGCGGCAGGAGGCCGGCCGGTTTTCTCCAGAGAGGATATCGGCTCTCTGGCGGACTGGGTAGTGCAGTGGCTGCAGGCGCGAAGACGGGATATGGACATGGCAGCGTCAGCGGAAAATGACAGGAAGAGAGCAGAGGTATGAAAGAAAGCGGAGAGCCCATCACGCTGGCGGAGGCAAGAAGCCGGATTGTATCCCAGGTAAAGAGCAGGGAAACGGAGATCCGGGATCTGGTAGATGCGGCGGGTTTTATCCTGGCTGAGGATATCCGCGCTCCGTTTTCGCAGCCGCCGTTCCGCCGCAGTGCCATGGATGGCTATGCGGTTCGGGCAGAGGACTGCCAGGCGCTGCTGCAGGGCGGAAAGACGATACAGGGGAAGGCTGATACAGTGAGTATCCCCGCGGATCAGCCGGGGGATGCTGCCAGGAATGCTGCTGAGGCAGATCCGTCCTTCGTTCGGTTGAAGGTGGCGGGGGAGATTGACGCTGGAGACAGCCGAAAACTGGTATGTGAGCCCGGACAGGCCTGGCGGATTATGACCGGAGCGAGAGTCCCGGACGGCGCAGACATGGTAGTGCAGCAGGAATTCACCGATTACGGCATGGACGAAGTGACGATATCCCGGATGATGAGGCGGGATAACATTGCTCCGGTCGGAGAAGATTTCCTTCAGGGAGATGTGCTGGCTCACCAGGGAGAACGGCTTGATGCGTTCCGCATAGCCAGTATTGCGGCGGCAGGGATCATGAAGGTTCCGGTACTGCGCCGCCCGAAGATCGCGCTGCTGTCCACGGGAAGTGAACTGGCAGCGCCCGGAGCCTGCCTGGCGGAAGGGCAGATCTATAATTCCAGCGGCAAGTATCTGGAGACCAGACTGAGACAGACCGGCTGCGAGCTGACCGATGTCCGGCAGCTGCGTGATGACAGCCGGGCTATTGAAGATGCGGTGCGGCAGGCAAGCCGGATATCGGATCTGGTGATCACAACCGGAGGAGTCTCCGTGGGAGAACGGGACTATCTGGCGGAAGTCATGCACCATCTCGGTGCGCAGATTCTGTTCCATGGGATTGCCGTCAAACCGGGTATGCCGACGATGGCTGCTGTGTTGGACGGGACCGTGATCCTGTCGCTGTCGGGGAACCCTTATTCTGCGACCGCCATCTTCGAGTATCTGTTCCCTTATGCAGAACACCGGAAGACATGGGCAGTAACGGCAGAGGATTATACGAGAAGCCGGAAGGTGTTTCAACTGGTGCGGGGGCGCCTCACGGAGGATGGCGTTCAGCTTGATGCACACAGCCGCAATGGGACGACAAAGGTTGCCTTTCACGCGAACTGCCTGGCGGAGCTTCCAGCAGGAGGTGAACCGATTTCCGCCGGGACAAAGATTAAAGTGCTTCTGATTCAATAATCTACAATTTCTATCGTAAGAAAAAGACCGGCCTGCCGAGACAATCGGAGGCCGGTCTTTTCTGTTAGTGATTCAATACATTCAGGATCCCAGTCAGAAGGTCGCTGTACTCCGTACAGTGCGGAATATCCGGATTCTGCGTGATGATCTGCGGCGTGCTGCGGAACAGGAATCCGGCCCTGCTGGCGCGGATCATCCCGATGTCATTGAAGCTGTCTCCGGCGGCAATGGTCTGAAAACCGATGGACTGCAGTGCCTTTACTGTGCTGAGCTTGGAGTTTGATACGCGCATGATGTGGCTGCGGATCTCCCCATCCGGCGCGACATCCAGCGTGTTGCAGAAAAGCGTCGGCCAGCCGAGCTGCTGCATGAGCGGACGGGCGAACTGCTCGAAGGTGTCGCTGATCAGGATGACTTGTGTCTTCTCACGCAGGCGGTCCAGAAATTCTCTCGCCCCGGGGAACGGATGAATTCCGGCGATGACATTCTGGATTTCCGCCAGGCCGAGGTGGTATTCCCGGAGGATATTCAGGCGGTAGCGCATCAGCTTGTCGTAGTCCGGTTCATCGCGCGTTGTGCGGCGCAGTTCCGGGATTCCGGTCGCTTCAGCAAAGGCAATCCAGATTTCGGGGACAAGAACCCCTTCCACATCAAGACATACAATATCCATTCTGTTATGCTGCTCCTTCCCGCGGTAAATCTGAGCGGAATTCAGTGAGTGGCCTCCCGCAGGCAGCTCAGTCAGGAGAGATGCCGGCGCCAGAGCGCATGGATGAGCTGCTTCGCGCTTTGACTCACTGTTGCTGTAAATATGTAAAAGAATAGCACAAATCACAGTACTGTGAAATAGAAAATATCTGCGCTTCCTGTCATGGCTTCGCGGGGAGGGAATTTTACCTTGCGAATTTTAAGCAGCTATTTATAATCTATAATGAAACGGACGGGATGGACCGGAATCCGCGGTCGGAAGAGCAGGATCCAGCTGATGGAAGCAGCTGCTGTGGACCTGAAGAAGCGCATTCAGCCGCAGACAGATGAGGCTGCTGATCGTAAGGTGCAGATTATGCCGCCGGCCGGATGCTGAGCCAATCAGCAGACTCAGATTTGACCGTCCACAGCGGAATGTGGGCAGAGAACAGATGACTTGATTCATGGAAGGGAGTCCGGTCAGGTGGAAGAGTATTACCGTGTGGAGAGAATCGATGAGCCGGATTATGGCTGTGAAGGGCTGCCGGACGGAGAAGAGATGATCTGTGAGGTCACGTTCCGGGCCGACGGCGGCGAGAAGGTAATCCGGGTACCGGACCGGGTGCTGACGGACCGGAAGATCGGGCGGGACAGTCTGGTTGTTATCTCCCCGGAGTATGGCCTGCTGCGTGTCGTGCGTGTCGCCGCTGCGGTGATTGAGCATAACGGCAGGATCCTTGCAGCGCGCCGCGGCTACGGGAAGTGGAAGGATTACTGGGAGTTCCCGGGCGGAAAGATTGAGCCGGGAGAAAGCCCGGAAGAGGCTGTGGTGAGAGAGCTGCTGGAGGAGATGGCGGCGCATATTGTGATCGAGGCGGGACCGCACCGCCTGGAATATGATTATCCGGACAGCCATCTGTCCATGGACTGTTTCCTGTGCCGGCTGGACGGTGGGGAGCATGTGCAGCTGCTTGAGCATGAGGATGCGGTCTGGCTGCCGGCGGAGCGGCTGCCGGATCTGAACTGGCTGCCAGCAGACCGGAGCTTCATCGCCGGACTCGGCACCTGGCTGGATGAGCAGAGAGCGAAGCAGAAGGGCTGAGCTCCCGAAGCGGGTCGGAAGACGGCGGCGGAAACGAAGTTTCCCGTTAAATGGCGGAAATCCATACAGGAGGATGAGTATGAATACAGTAGAACTGCTGGACAAACTGCAGGAGAAGGCACTGGGCGACGCAGATCTGCGGCACAGGCTCCTGGCGACGAAGCAGGCGAAAGAGCCCTACGAAGCGTTCTGCGCGGAGTGTCAGAGGCTGGGATATGCGATCTATCCGATGGACCTGGTTGAGGCCGGCGAGGAATTCTACGCGACATATCGGCGCAGCACGAACGGCGGAGGAGAGAATTCTCCGAAGCTCGCCGGTGAGGACGATTTTTACGAGATGTTTATCGCTACGTTAGAGCAGCAGGAGAGAAAAGAGCAGAATGCAGTATGAGATGAAACCGATCGCGCATATCCGGACGGATTTTCCGGAGAAGTTCGGCGTACCGAGACAGAGCGGTCTCGTCGATGACGCAATCGCCACGGTTGTAATGGAACCGGAGTACCGACAGGAGGAGGCTTTCCGCGGCCTGTCCGGTTTCTCCCGGATCTGGCTGATCTGGGTGTTCTCCGGCAGCCCGGAAGGGCAATGGTCGCCTACCGTGAGGCCGCCGAGGCTAGGAGGCAATGAGAGGATGGGCGTCTTCGCTTCACGGTCGCCATTTCGTCCGAACCGCATCGGCCTTTCCTGCGTGAGACTTCGCGAAGTGCGCATGGAACCGGAACTGGGACCGGTTCTTGTCGTATCCGGGGTGGATATCATGGATGGGACACCGATCCTGGATATCAAGCCCTATCTTCCGGATTCGGAAGCCTACCCGGATGCTGCCCGCGGCTTCACCGCGAGGCGCACCGACTATCATGTTACGGTGGAATTCCCCCGGGATCTGCTGGACCGGATTCCGGAGGAGAAGAGAGAGACGCTCATGGAAGTGCTGCGGGAGAATCCCCGTCCGGCCTACCAGACCGATCCAGACCGGGTGTATGGCATGGCTTTTGCCAGGTGGAACGTGAAGTTTCGGGTCGATGGAAAGACACTTTCCGTCATTGATGTGGAAGAACGGAGGAAGGAAAGATGAGGGCGGTAGTTACGGCAGTTACCCAGGCCTCGGTCTCCATTGGAGACGAGACCGTGGGCAGCATAGGGCGCGGTTATCTGATCCTCCTCGGTGTGGCGAAGGCGGATACGCGCAGTGAAGCAGATCTTCTGGCCAGGAAAATCTGCGGCCTGCGAGTCTTCAGTGATGAGGCTGGAAAGATGAATGAGAATCTGGCGCAGATTGGCGGAGAGGTCCTCGTTGTATCGCAGTTTACCCTGTTCGCCGATGTGAAGAAGGGGAACCGACCGAGCTTTTTCCGCGCGGCGGGGCCGGAGACGGCCGAGCCGCTCTACGAATACTTTATGGAACAGATCCGCAGCCGCGGGTTTCCTGTGGAACACGGGGAATTTGGCGCGCACATGCAGGTGGAATCGGTGAACGATGGACCGGTAACGATTCTTTACGATACGGACACTTTGTGATATAGTGATTAAGGATTTGCAAAGGCAGTGGGGCTGACGGAAGCTGCACTGCCTTTGCCATGTATCCGCAAAACGAAGGGAGATCATGTATGAAGGAAGTTGTCGCAATCCGGGATGCCAGAAAGCTGGGAACCGGTAAGATGCTGCTGCTCGGACTGCAGCACATGTTCGCGATGTTCGGAGCGACCGTACTCGTGCCGATTCTGGTGAACAGCTATTTTCACGGAGAAGGGCTATCCATCCAGGTTACCCTGTTTATGGCCGGAGTAGGAACCCTGTTCTTTCACCTCTGCACGAAGTTCAAGGTGCCAGCGTTCCTTGGATCGTCCTTCGCGTTCCTTGGCGGCTTTGCTACCGTGGCGGAGCTGAACACCGGGAAATTCGCCAATATGACCTATGGTGAAAAGCTGCCGTATGCCTGCGGCGGTATTGTGGTTGCCGGGGCGATGTATCTGCTGCTTGCACTGATCATACGTCTGGTGGGAGTAAAACGCGTGATGCGTTTCCTTCCGCCGGTGGTAACCGGACCGATCATTATCTGCATCGGTCTG
>CADBOY010000065.1 GCA_902796405.1 uncultured Lachnospiraceae bacterium
CGGGCTAGCAGTATACTAAGCTTCGCATCGAGGCGTGGCTCAGCTTGGTAGAGCGCTGCGTTCGGGACGCAGAGGTCGCAGGTTCAAATCCTGTCGCCTCGATTCGATGTGGCTCGGTGGTCAAGGGGCTAAGACGCCGCCCTCTCACGGCGGAAACCGGGGTTCGATTCCCCGCCGAGCTAGGTCTGATCCTCGGAAGGTTCCGAGGTTTTTTTATGCCGGAATGAGAGAAAGAGGATGCAGAAACCCGCGTTTTATGCGAAAAAGCGTCACTCAGGGCTTGAATTTCCGTTCATGTAGTGTTAGAATCTCGATGTTAACATGGTAGGAGGGAAGAGTGGACGGAAGTCCACTCTTCCTTGTATGTTACGGAGCTTTTTGCGGCAGGCAGGAGGAACCATTTGTCAAGACGGGAAGAATACGAGAAAAAAACAGAAGAGCTGCTGATGCCAATTATGGAAGAACATGGCTTTGAGCTGGTCGATACCGAGTTTGTGAAAGAAGGCGGCAGCTATTATCTGCGGGCCTATATCGATAAGCCGGGCGGAATCACCATCGACGACTGTGAGGTTGTCAGCCGCAGGCTCAGTGATCTGCTGGATGAGAAGGATTTCATTCAGGAGGCCTATGTTCTTGAGGTCAGCTCGCCCGGACTTGGCCGGCCGCTCAAGAAAGAAAAAGACTTTGCACGGAGCATTGGAAAAGATGTAGAGATCCATACTTTCCGTGTCATAAACGGGGAGAAGGAATTCACAGGGGCGCTGCAGTCCTATGACAAAGATACGGTGACCATCGCTGTGTCCGCAAATGAGGATACGCTTGTCATCGAACGCGCGAATATCGCCCTGATCCGGCTGGCGATTGATTTCTGAGGAGGACGAAGGAAGATGAATACAGAACTGCTGGAAGCGCTGGATGCTCTCGAGAAGGAGAAGGGAATCTCCCGGGACGCCATCATGGATGCCATCGAGGTATCTCTGCTCAAGGCCTGTGAGACGATTTATGGAAAGAACGAGCCAAGGACGGAAGTGAAGCCCGGAGAGGAAGCCAAGCCCGCCCGGCCGCTGAATGTCAAGGTGAAGATGGATCACGAGACCGGAGACTACGAGCTTTACCGGGAACTTACGGTATCGGAGGATGTCACGGATCCGCTTTATGAGATCAGCCTGGAGAAAGCGCGTGAGATCGATCCGTCCTATCAGCTGGGAGATATCGTCAGACAGAATATTGATTCCCGGGCCTTCGGACGGATTGCCACGCAGAACGCAAAGAACGTGATTCTGCAGAAGATCCGCGAGCAGGAACGGCAGTCGATCTATGATACTTATATCCAGAAGGAACATGAGATCATGACCGGCATTGTGCAGCGCAGCTTTGGCAGCAGCGGAAGCATCAGCGTGAATCTAGGCAGAGCCGAGGGAATCCTGAGTGAGAATGAGCAGATCCCCGGCGAGCACTATGAACCCAATGACCGTATCAGGGTGCTGGTGCTTCAGGTGAAGAATACGAACCGCGGTCCCCGCATCTTCCTGTCGCGCACTCATCCGGAATTTGTGAAGCGGCTGTTTGAAGAAGAAGTGACCGAAGTCAAGGACGGAACCGTGGAGATCAAGGCGATCGCCAGAGAAGCCGGTTCCCGCACCAAGATGGCAGTCTGGTCCAATGATCCCAATGTGGACCCTGTCGGTGCCTGCGTAGGAATGAACAGCAATCGTGTCAATACGATTGTGGATGAACTTGGCGGAGAGAAGATTGATGTCGTCCGCTGGAGCGACAACTCCGCAGAGCTGATTGAGAACGCACTGAGTCCGGCCAAGACCATTGCCATTCTTGCTGATGATGACGAAAGAACGGCTCAGGTGATTGTCCCTGACTATCAGCTCTCTCTGGCCATCGGCAAACTGGGACAGAACGCACGTCTTGCCGCCCGGCTCACCGGATACAAGATTGATATCAAGAGTGAGACACAGGCTCGTGAGAGCGGCCTCTTCGATGAGATCGGATACATTGAAGATTACGAAGAAGACGGCGAAGAGGACGAAGACGAGTACTACGACGAGTACGATGAAAACGCGGAGGATGCCGGCGACGGCGAGACCGGAGATTCGTACGAGGAAGATACGGCGGAAGAGGCCGAAGAGATTCCTGCCGGGGAGACGGATCAGGATATCGAATCATCTGGCAGTACTGAGGATACAGAAGAACAGTAAATCCGGAAGGATAACGGCAGTCAGCAGTCACATGGCTCCTGGATAGAATCCAACGGGGCGGGAGGCATTCCGATCGTGAAGATGAAAAAACCGCAGAGAACCTGCGTGGGTTGCGGAGTGACAAAAGATAAGAAAGATCTGATTCGTATTGTGCGGACACCGGAAGGGGAATTCATCGTGGACGCGACCGGAAGGAAGAATGGTCGCGGTGCCTACCTGTGCCGGGATGCGAACTGTCTCGCAAAAGCATTCCGAAGCCATGGCCTGGAGCGGTCATTTCGGACGGAGATACCGCCGGATGCCCAGAACAGGCTGAGAGAGGAGCTGGAAAAGCTTGAACAGCAGGAATAGGATCTTCTCGATGCTGGGGCTGGCCCAGAGAGCCGGCAGTGTGGAAAGCGGAGAATTCTGTACCGAGCGTGCCGTGAAGAGCGGACGGGCCAAACTGGTATTTGTCGCCGAGGATGCCTCTCCGGCGACCCGAAAGAATTTCCGCGATATGTGTGACTACTACGGAGTCACAATCCGGACCGGGCCGGACATGGAAAGAATGGGGCGTGCCATTGGGCGGAAAACACGCGCATCACTGGCAATAACGGACGAAAATTTTGCAAATGCGATTTTAAAGATAGCGGAAGAGGAAGAGATCGGAGGCAGTGCAAATGGCAGATGAGAACAGGCATGCGGGTGCCGGCAGCGAAGGCACGAAAAATGAGGGGGTAAGGAGCGAGAGTGCGCAGAACGAGGGCGCGCCCAAGGCTTCCGAGAGACCCAGAAAGAAGAAGATCACTGCGGTATTTCATAAGCAGAACAGTATGCAGAACAGCCTGAAGTCACGCGGAAATGCGGCGGGTGGGCCGCACCATGCCGGCCGTTCTGCGGCGGGCAGCCATCTTTCCCGTCCTTCCGGCAGCCGTCCGGCTCGCCCGGCGGAGGGCGCGCGCCAGGCAGTTTCTCATTCGGTGAAACCGGAAACGGTACCTTCGGAGAAGGCAGCAGCAAGGGCAGAAAAAGCAAAAACAGAGCCGTCCAGGAGCATCAGGGCGGAAGCGGCTAAGACCGAGGTAGTTAAAACTGAGGCAGCCAAGACGGAAGTGGTCAAGACGGAAGCGGCGAGAACGCAGGAAGCTAAGGCAGAGCCGGAAA
>CADBOY010000066.1 GCA_902796405.1 uncultured Lachnospiraceae bacterium
GAAAGCGACGGACGAATGGGATCATCCGATGCAGGAGATGGCGTAAGGGTCCAGAGAGAGGATTTCACCGGCTCAGGCTCTGCCGTAATCGCGCTCCCATCGGTCTCGCGGTCGCCATAGACGGAGAGATATTCTCCTCCCTCAGCCGAGCGGAAATGCCAGCCATCTCCCGCCGGCTCGGCCCGCCATAGCTGCCTGCGTTTTCCCTCTTGCTGCGCAGCAAGGAAAGTCTCTGCCCCCTCTGCTTTGCCGGATGTGCCGGGCGCCTCGATGCACCGGTGATCCCGGCGCGAACAAATCCGGACATAACCATCTCCCGCATCCTGAAATTCCCAGCGGCAGAGACTGCTGCCCCAGTCATACCACTGCTGCAGTTTCCCATCATCCACACCAAGAATCTCCCCGCTGTTCTGATTCTTCACCAGATAAGAGATCTCCGGAGAACCCGCGGCCGCTTCTCCTTCCGTGAAGGCTGCGGAATTCCGCTGTCTGTCCCCATCCTGATTCATTCTTCGTCCTCCCTGGGAAGCAGAATACTTACGCTGTTCCTGTTCTCTGCGGCGGAACTGCCTTTTCTCTCCCCGCATTTACCCTGCCGGCCCCCTCATCAACCCCGCTGGGACACCGCATCAACCCTGCCGGGCACGGCATCAACCCTGCCGGGCACGGCATCACCTCCGCCGAACCCGGTAAAATCTTCTTCAGTATAACAAAAAAATCCCCCCACAAGTGAAATATCACTCCAGGGGGGGATTCTTTCTCATAGAAGAATGAGTTACTGAGCGGCAGTCGTCGTCTCAGCGGCAAGCGTTACAGCCGATGCCGTCGTGGTCTCAGCCGTTGCTGCGGTGGTCTCAGCCGCTGCTGCGGTGGTCTCAGCTGCTGCAGTGGTCTCAGCCGCTGCTGCAGTGGTCTCAGCCGCTGCTGCGGTGGTCTCAGCTGCTGTGGTGGTAGTCGAAGAAGAGCTGCCGCATGCTGCCATGGATGCTGCCATCAGTCCTGCAAGAATTCCTGCTGCGATTTTGTTCGTTACCTTCATTGTTACTGTCCTCCATTCATAATATGATTTCCAGAAAGCTCCACTTGATTGGGAAGTGTAAAGCCTCTGTAAATTCATGAGAGATAATAACACCACCATCCGGTGATGTCAATGAACTCTGGCTGAAAAAAACGAAAGATTTACAGAATAATTACAGAATTTAACCAATTCATCGACCTCAATGTAAAAAACAGCTCCGGTTTCCCGGAGCTGTCCTGATAGCTGACTGTATGATCGCTTGATCTGCCTGACCCAATCTTACGACACGAATCAGGATGCGATATCGCCAAACGGCCAGTCAAAGTTCACGGCGCCGATGGTGAAGTTGATGCCGCTTACCTTGCTGTTCATCAGATAGTGCTGCGTACGGAACTGCAGCGGTACGAAAGCGGCGTCATCGAGAAGGATGTTCTCGCAGTCCGCCAGGGTCTGCATACGCTTTGCCGGATCCGTCTCCGTGACCGTCGACGCGAGCTTCGTATCAAAATCGTCACTGTGATAGTTCGAGTTGTTGTTGGGGTTGTCACCGCGGAACAGCTCCAGATAGGTGTAAGGATCGCTGTAGTCCGGGCTCCAGCCGCCGTAAGCTACTTCATACTGATGCTGCAGCATGATCGTCGTGTTCTTCTCCGCGTAGGTAACCTGGGAGATGTTAACCGTGATGCCAAGTGTCTCCTGCCACATCTGCTGCAAAACCTCGGCGATCTTCTTGTCGTTCTCGTCATCCGTGGTGGTGAATTCCAGCGTGATGGAGGAAGGATCTGTGATGCCGGCGGTATCCATGGCCTTCTGCAGATATTCCTTCGCCTGATCCGCATCACCGTCTACCGGCCATGCGTGCAGCTGATCTCCGTACTCCTCTCCATAGGTCTTGCCTTCCGTTGCACCGTTGACCTCAGGAAGGACCAGCGTCGTAGCGGCCGTGTAGACATCGCTTGTTGCGAGCGAGATGTACTCGGTATGGTTGACTGCGTAGTTCAGAGCCTTGCGGAAGTTGACGTCCTGCAGAAGCGGCTGCGTCTCGCATCCGGAGTTGATGAATACCCAGTCGTCGTTGCCGTTCTCAAAGCTTCCCTCTCCATCGGTGCCGGCGTAATTGGCCACCTGCTCCAGAGGGATGTTGACGAAGTCCAGATCGCCAGACTCATACATGGCGAGCGCCGTGTTCGAATCGGTGATGATGCTCTCCTCAACACGGGTGAAATGCACCGCGTCCGGATTCCAGTAATTCGGGTTGGGTTCAAAAACGAGAACCTCGTTCTCCGAGCTCGTCAGCACGAACGGACCGGAATAGACGTTCTTGTCCGCAGTCGCTGCGAAGTCCGTACCATACTTCTCCACGATATCCTGGCGTACCGGTGAGAACTCGGTGATGTTTCCAAGCAGGGACAGGAAATACGGAGTCGGGTTGGCGAGCGTGATGACAACGGTCTTGTCATCCGGTGCCGCAATGCCGAGATCCGTCACAGGCTTTGCGCCGGAGTTGCAGTCATCTGCGTTAAGGATGCCGGCCGTCCCCGCGACCCATCCGTACGGGCTGGACGTCTCCGGATCTACCAGTCTCTGGAATCCGTATACGAAATCACTGGCCTTGATATCCTGGCCATCGCTCCACTTCAGCCCATCTCTCAGATGGAAGGTGTAGGTGAGCTGATCATCGGAGACTTCCCACTTCTCGGCGCAGCCGGGCTGGATTTCGCCCTTGACTTCACGGACAAGTCCTTCCGTCAGGGCTCTCTGAATCTCATTGTCGCCAACCGAGTTGCCCTTGGACTGGTCAAGCGTGGTGGGTTCCGTGCTGACCGCAAAGCGGAAGACCTTCTCCGCGCCGCTGTCCGAAGCAGATGTTGACGCGGCTGTGGTAGTCTTACTGGCCAGCGCGGGAACTGCCCCGCCGATGGACATCGAAGCCGCCATCAGAACGGACATCGAGCCAGCGAGGAATTTCTTCATAGAATTCATGATGCATCCTCCTTTTCATGAATCGGTTCCGTATTTCCGGTCCCCCTCACGTCTTCTCACAAAATGAGACAAAACTTCCGGAAACAAGTACAAATTCATTTTAGTACGCGAAAATATCTTTGTCAATGAGTGATACAATATTTCATGAAAACGAGAAACTAATCCGTAAACAGTCATCACTTTAAATTTGCAAACTGCCTTGATGGCAGGCGATCTGAAGGCGCAGCAACAGGGTCCGGCGCCAAGCACAGATGCCTGGCGCCGGACCCTGCAAAATACTCATTTCCTGTTAGATGCGCCTCGGATCAGCCAAGATTCTCATCGCCGAATGCCCAGTCGAAGTTGACCGCGCCGAGCAGGAACTTGATGCCGCTGAACTTCTTGTTCAGCAGATAGTGCTGCGTACGGAACTGCAGCGGAACCATCGCGCCGTCGTCAAGGAGGATGTTCTCGCACTCAGCCATGGTAGCAAGCCGCTTATCGGGATCGGTCTCCGTGACCGTGCTGGCCAGCTTCTTGTCATACTCGTCGTTCTGATAATCCGAGTAGTTGTTGGGGTTGTCGCCGCGGTACAGCTCCAGATAGGTGTAAGGATCACTGTAGTCCGGGCTCCAGCCGCCGTAGCCGACTTCATAGTCATGCTGCGGGAATACGGTGGAATACTTCTCTGCGTAGGTGATCTGATGAATCTCTACATCGATACCGAGGTTCTCGACCCACATCTGCTGAATGACCTCAACGATCTTCTTCTCGGTCTCATTGTCCGTGCAAGTGAAGTTCAGGACGATAGAGGAAGGATCGGTGATGCCGGCGGCGTCCATGGCCTTCTGCAGATAATCCTTCGCCTTGTCCACATCGCCGTCTGCCGGGAATGCGTGCAGCTGATCGCCGTAACGCTCTCCGTAGGTCTTGCCGTCCGTGCCGGAGACATCCGGAAGAACGAAGGTCGTAGCCGGGCTGTAGACATCGCTGGTGGCCAGCGTGATGTACTGGTTGTGGTTCATCGCGTAGTTCAGAGCCAGACGGAAATTCACATCCTGCAGGAGCGGCTGCGTCTTGCTCTGGCAGTTGATGTATACGAAGTCGTCGTTGCCGTTATTGAAGCTTCCGTGTTCCTCGTCGTCCACGTAATTGGCCACCTGCTCCAGCGGGATATTGACGAAATCGATATCTCCGGATTCATACATCGCCAGCTGCGTATTGGCATCTGTCACGATGTTCTGGTACACCTTGTCGAAGTGAACGGCATCCGGGTTCCAGTAATTCGGGTTCTTCTCATACTGCAGAACCTGGTTCTCAGAACTGGCAAGAACGAACGGACCGGAGTAGACGTTCTTGTCTGCCGTTGCTGCGAAATCCGATCCATACTTTTCCACGACATCCTGACGGACCGGCGAGAACTCGGTGCAGGAGCCGATCAGAGACAGGAAGTAGGGTGTCGGATTGGAGAGCGTGATCACGATGGTGCTGTCATCCGGAGCTTCCACGCCGAGTTCTTCCGGTTTCTTGTCCCCGGACATACATTCATTGCCATTGACAATGCCGGCTGTTCCGCAGATCCAGGCGTAAGGGCTTGCCGTCTCCGGATCGACGAGCCGCCGCATGCCATACAGGAAATCCTGCGCTGTCAAATCCTCACCGTCGCTCCACTTCAGCCCATCTCTCAGATGGAAGGTATAAGTCAGCTGATCATCGGAGACTTCCCATTTCTCTGCGCATCCGGGGGTGATCTCACCATCGATTGTCCGGACGAGTCCCTCGGTCAGAGCTCTCTGAATCTCATTGTCACCAACGGAATTGCCCTTTGTCGGATCCAGTGTGGTCGGCTCCGTGGCCGAAGCAAAACGGAAAACCTTTTCTCCGCTCGCGCTTCCGGCAGCTGCTGTGGTAGTTCCCGAAGCAGCCATAGTAGTTTCTGCAGCTGCTGTGGTGGTTTCCGAGGCAAATGCGGTGCCCGGAGCAGCCATGGAGGCGGCCATCAGTACGGTCATCGTACCGGCCATGATTTTTCGCATCGATTTCATAAGCCTTCCTCCTTTTTCCTGCATCTGGTGTTCTGTGTGGTTTCCTTCCCTTTCTGGCAGTAGATGCTTAATTTATTTAAGCTTTTGATGATTACCACGTTGCTATCTTAACTCAGCAAGTGTTCTCTGTCAATAGAATATTGCGTATATTTCGCTTTATTTTCTGTATATTGTTTTAATTTGCTATATTTTTGACAATTTGCAGATCGAATCCGAGTATCTGGCGGATTTTGTATGATGTTTATGTTGTGTTTGTCATTATTTTACGCTTTATAATGTTAAGCATTTTTGTTGAATTTCTTCACGATGGCAGCGATTCAGCATGCGAATTTCACCTTCGTACCAACACAGGCGATCCGCCTTTCACTTTTCTTCCATATATGCAGAATTCCCGCCGGTTTTTTCCCGGCGGGAATTCGAATTGTTTCTTATAATACAATGTATTATCTGTTTACGATACGACGTCGCCGTACGGCCAGTCGAAGTTGAATGCACCAACGGCGAATTTGATGCCGGTGAACTTGGACTCATCGAGCATATAGTAAGCGGTGCGGTACTGCAGCGGAACCATGGCGGCATCATCGAGCAAGATATTCTCGCATTCTGCCATCGTCGCCATGCGCTTGACCGGATCCGTCTCGCTGACGGTCGTCGCCAGCTTCTTATCGTAATCGTCGTTCTGATAATCCGAGTAGTTATTCGGGTTGTCACCGCGGAACAGCTCCAGATACGTGTACGGATCGCTGTAGTCCGGACTCCAGCCGCCGTAACCGACCTCATAGTCGTGCTGCGGGAATACCGTCGAGTACTTCTCCGCGTAGGTGATCTGCTGAATCTCGACGTCGATGCCGAGATTCTCCGTCCACATCTGCTGGATGACTTCGACAATCTTCTTCTCCGACTCATTGTCCGTGCAGGTGAAGTGCAGAACAATCGAAGACGGATCGGTGATGCCGGCATTGTCCATCGCCTTCTGCAGACACTCCTTCGCCTTGTCGGCGTCACCGTTCAGAGGCCATGCATGCAGCTGATCGCCGTATTTCTCGCCGTAGGTCTTGCCTTCCTCGGCTCCCGCGACATCGGGAAGAACGAATGTGCAGGCGGGCTCATACACATCATTGGTGCCGAGCGTGATGTAATTCTGACGGTCAATCGCGTAATTCAGTGCCCGGCGGAAATCCGGATCCTGAAGCAGAGGCTGTGTCTCGCTCTGGCAGTTGAGATAGACGAAGTCGTCGTTGCCGTTCTTATAGCTGTGTGTCAGCGGATCGTCCTTGTACTTCTGAACCTGCTCCAGCGGGATACCGACATAGTCAAGATCACCGGACTGATACATCGCGAACTGCGTATTCGCGTCCGTGACAATGTTCTGCTCGACGCGGGTGAAGTGCACGGCGTCCTTGTTCCAGTAATAGGGATTCGGCTCATACACAAAAACCTGATTCTCGGAGCTCTTCATCACGAACGGACCGGAATAGACATTCTTGTCCGCTGTCGCCGCGAAATCCGTGCCGTACTTTTCCACGATGTCCTGACGGACAGGGTTGAAATCGCAGCAGGATCCGAGAAGCGACAGGAAATACGGAGTCGGATTCTCCAGCTCGATCACGACCGTCTTGTCATCCGGCGCAGTAACACCGAGCTCGGAGACCTCCTTCTCACCCGAGCTGCAGGGCTCCGCATTGACGATGCCCGCCGTTGCTGCGACCCATGCGTACAGGCTTCCCGTGTTCGGATCCACCAGGCGCTGCATGCCGTAGACGAAATCCGATGCCTTCATGTCCACTCCGTCGCTCCACTTCAGACCGTCGCGCAGATGGAAGGTGTAAGTCTTCTGGTCATCTGACACATCCCACTTCTCTGCACATGCCGGAGTGGGATCTCCATCAATCGTGCGGACCAGCCCCTCCGTGATCGCCCTTTGAATCTCATCATCCGGAACAGAATTGCCCTTGGTCGGATCCAGCGTGGTGGGCTCTGTCGCGCTGGCGAAACGGAACACCTTCTCCTGACCGGAATTCTCCTGCCGCCGCTGTCGTGTCGGCAGCCGCCGTAGCCTTTGCTGCCGCCGGGACCGCTGCCATCGCCGCTGTCATCAGCAGTGCCATCGCTCCGGCCGTCAGCCTCTTCGATCTCTTCATCATGCCCCTCCTTTTCCTTGTTCCGCAGTCTGGCCGTCCCCAACAATCCGGCCGCCATCCGGGAACACGCCGATCCGGTCATGCCGAAAGAGGGCTGCTCCCCGGTGGTGCACTGCGGTACGGTATGTTGTAATTGAATCATAATGTGTAAAATGTAAACTGTCAACAATTTAATTGTGAATTCAGACGTTATGTGCGATTATATTCTGAATTCATGTGCGAAATTATCTGTTATTATGAATGTTAAGGGATGGAAGAACTTCTGTTTGCTACATATTGTCATAATTTGATACATTATTGTCATTTATTTTTTCAGACTATCATGCTATGCTATTCTCATCCGGGAAAACCCGGCATCCCATGGATCGGACGCAATACGGATGGCGCTCGTCGCGCATTGAGCAGAAAGTCCGGCATCCAGTGGACCAGTCCGATCCTGATTCACTCAGAACGCAGCCGGTTCCTGAAGAATCGGCGGGAAGGAGCGAGCAGCATGTTTCAGAATACCGTAGTTGCCGGCGGAGGCGTGCTTGGCACGCAGATCGCCCTGATGGCAGCCTACACGGGCCACGACGTCACCATCTGGCTTCGCAGCGAAGGGTCTGTCGGCCGCACTCAGCCGAAGATTGAGCATTATTCCGCCCAGATGCTGGAAGACCTGGCGAAAGCAAAGGCTCTGATCGGCAATCCGATGGGCGCCTACGTCTATCCGCGCGGCCTGATCCGCGACTGGAAATCGGCAACGCCGGAGAGCATTGACGCCCTGATCGCGGACGCCAGAAAGAACCTGAAGGAGCACATCCACCTCGAGCTCGACATGGCGAAGGCAGTGAAGTACGCGGATATTGTGATCGAGGCGATGGCAGAGG
The DNA here is from genome assembly GCA_902796405.1 of uncultured Lachnospiraceae bacterium. GTDB lineage: Bacteria > Bacillota > Clostridia > Lachnospirales > Lachnospiraceae > UBA3305. The sequence continues at coordinate 8,036 of CADBOY010000066.1, forward strand.
ATCCTCAGCAGAAAATCGCGTTCTATGAGAAGCTCGCCCCTCTCCTTCCGGAGAAAACCATTCTCTGCACCAACTCCTCAACGCTCCTGCCCAGTCAGTTCGCCGCAGTAACCGGCCGTCCGGATAAATTCTGCGCCCTCCACTTTGCCAACAGCATCTGGAAGATGAACACGGCCGAAGTGATGGGGCACCCGGGAACGGACCCGGAGGTTTACCAGCAGGTTGTCGCGTTTGCCCAGGACATCAACATGGTTCCGCTGCAGCTGCACAAGGAGCAGCCTGGCTATATTCTGAACTCCATGCTCGTGCCGTTTCTGAATGCGGCAGAGAGCCTCTGGGCCAATGAAGTCGCTGATCCGAAGACGATCGACATGACCTGGAAGCTCGCCACCGGCGCACCGACCGGCCCCTTCCAGATTCTCGATATCGTCGGTCTGACGACCGCGTACAACATCTGCACAATGGATCCTCGCAGCAAGGAAGAAGGGTCAACAATGAACAAGATCACCCGCCTGCTGAAGGAGAAACTGGACCGCGGCGAAAGCGGCATCAATGCCGGAAAGGGCTTCTACGATTACACACAGAGATCCTGATCGGCGGACACATTCTATATAAAAGGAATCCGGACTGTTCCTCCGGATCTGACGCACAGGGAATTCCCGCTCCGGGAATTCCCCGTTTTCTATGTGCCAAAAAGGACGGAATGACTTCTCTCATTTTTAATTGATGATTGTCAACAATCCTAGATTTCGGCATATATAAATCCAAATTATCAGCTATCCCACACTGGATAAGAGTGATATTGTGAAAATTGAAATAAATAGGTGCGATTATCTCTTTTGATTTTCGCCGCTGTCTCGTATTTTTTCCATTTCACACAAGGGGAGCGGATCCTGGCCGGCTGTCAGTGATCTGCTGCCTGCATCTTTACAGCAGGAGGAGACTCAAGATGGAGCTGAAAACGCCTCTTTACGAGGAACACGTGAAGGCCGGCGGCAGGATCGTCGATTTTGCCGGATGGAGCCTGCCGGTTCAGTACCAAACGGGGATCATCAAGGAGCACATGGCAGTCCGCACTTCCTGCGGTCTGTTCGACGTGTCCCACATGGGCGAGCTGCATCTGCACGCGGCGGCCGGCGCCTCTGGTACGCCCGCACAGGACAGCCTGAATCATCTTCTGGCCAACGACTACACCGGGATGGAGGACGGACAGTCCCGCTACAGCCCGATGTGCAATGAACAGGGCGGAGTCGTGGACGATCTGATCGTCTACCGGAAAAGCAGCGAGGATTACCTGATCGTTGTGAATGCCGCCAACAAAGACAAGGATTTTGAGTGGATGCGCGCGCATCTGCTCCCCGGTGCCAGGATCGAAGACGTCTCCGCCGACTGGGCACAGCTGGCCCTGCAGGGTCCGAAGGCCGAGGAGATTCTTCGGAGACTGACCGATGCAGACAATATCCCGGAAGCCTACTACACCGTCAAGTTCGACCGCACAGTAGCGGGAATTCCGGCGATCATCGCCCGCACGGGCTACACCGGTGAGGATGGGTTCGAGCTCTATGTTGCTCCGGCAGAGGCTCCGAAGCTCTGGGAAACGCTCCTTGAGACCGGCAAGGGCGACGGCCTGATCCCCTGCGGACTCGGTGCCCGCGACACACTCCGCCTGGAAGCGGGCATGCCGCTCTACGGCCACGAGATGAATGACGAGATCTCTCCCCTCGAAGCGAGACTCGGCATATTTGTCAAGATGGACAAGCCGGAATTCATCGGCAAGGAAGCTCTTGTGTCCAGAGGAACTCCTGCCGTCCTGCGGGCTGGTCTCGTGGTGACCGGCCGCGGCATCGTCCGCGAGAACGAACCGGTATTCTCCGGAGACGTAACGGTTGGCCGCACCACGAGCGGCACAAAGGGGCCGTTTGTCAACAAGCCCATCGCCATGGCACTGCTTGGCCGCGAATACACGGAGCCCGGCACGAAGCTGGAGGTCGAGGTCCGCGGGCGCCGCATCCCGGTTGAGGTCGTAAAGCTTCCCTTCTATAAGCGGAAGAAATAAAGAGAGAGCGGACAAGATAAAGAATTAACACCAGAAATAACAGATCAACACAAGGAATAGAGAATCCCGTCGTCTCTGCCAGGCACTTCCGGCAGAGCTTCCCGAAAAGAGAAGAAAGATAATGGCTGCAGCGGTCCGGCAGAAAAACCGGACCGCCACGCCGGCAAAGGAGGATACACATTATGGCAGAATTTCCCAAGGAACTCAAATACTCCCGTTCCCACGAGTGGGTGAAGGACAACAGTGACGGAACGTATCTGATCGGATTGACTGATTTCGCGCAGCAGGAACTGTCGGATCTGGTCTTTGTCGGACTTCCCGAGATCGGTGATCCGCTGGAAGCGGGCGAAGCATTCGCCAACGTCGAATCCGTCAAGGCAGCCTCTGACGTCTACAGCCCTCTGACCGGCGAAGTCGCCGAGATCAATGAAGAGCTGATGGACGCCCCTGAGAAGATCAACCAGGATCCGTACGGAGCGTGGCTCGTGAAGGCAGAAAATGTTACCGGCTCCGAGGATCTGCTGGACAGTGCGAAATATGAGAAACTGACCGAAGAGGAGAAGGCAAAGGAAAGCTGAAACCCGGAGGAGGATTTCGATGGAAAACCCGAACGAAAAACAGCTGGCACAAGCTGCCTCCTGCGGCTTTGTGCCGGACACCGACAGCGAGCAGCAGGACATGCTGCATGAGGCCGGCTATCAAAGTTTTGACGAGCTCTACGCCGACGTTCCGGAATCCGTGAAACTGCACGGCAGGCTGGATCTTCCGGAAGGCATGAGCGAGATGGAAGCCCTGGGAAAAATGCAGGATATCGCGGCGGAAAACCGTACTTACCGCACAATTCTCCGGGGCGCGGGGGCCTATGACCATTACATTCCCGCCATCGTAAAGCGCGTCGTAAGCAAGGAAACACTGCAGACCGCCTACACCCCTTATCAGGCCGAGATCAGCCAGGGCGTTCTGCAGTCGATCTTCGAATATCAGACCATGATCTGTCAGCTCACCGGTATGGACGTTGCGAACGCCTCCGTCTATGACGGAGCGACC
>CADBOY010000067.1 GCA_902796405.1 uncultured Lachnospiraceae bacterium
CCAGCAAATCCGTCAAGGTGAAACTGAAAAAAGGGCAGACGGTCTACCTAGTGACCAACGCAGCCGCGGCAGACCCTTCCACTGGCTCTTCCGTCGGCGGGACCTTCACCTGCGATCTTACCATCCGCTGATCGGATGTTCGCAAGGAAAAGGGAATCAAAGCCAAAGTCTTATATGTAAAGCCATGTGCGTATAAGACAGCCCGCAGACCTCCTTCTAAAGAGGCCTGCGGGCTGTTTTGCTGTATCCTCAGTTTTTCATCTGCAGCAGCTTGCTGCGCAGCTCATTCTCCATTCCCTGAAGCTCCGCCTCCGCAGCCCGGCGCTTTTCCCGCCCTTCCGCCTGAATCCGTGTGACTTCCTCGAGCGTACTGATCAGCTGTTCGTTCGTGTGCTTGAGCGTCTCCAGGTCGACGATGCCGCGCTCGGACTCTTTCGCGGTCTCGATGGTAGCCGTCTTGAGCTTGTCGGCGTTCCTCTTCAGCATCTCATTTGTCAGATCGGACACCTCTCTCTGCGCTTTGGCGGCCTGTTCTGAGTGGCTCAGACCGAGAGCGATCACCATCTGACTCTTCCAGAGCGGAATCGTATTCACGATCGTGGACTGGATCTTGTCGGACATCGTGATGTCGTTGTTCTGCACCAGACGGATCTGCGGCGCCATCTGCATGGAGATGGTCCGGGTCAGCTCTAGATCATGCAGCTTTTTGTCAAACCGGCCTGCCATCTCCGTCATATCGTTCACCTTTTGGGCATCCTCTGCCGCACCGGTTTTCTCTGCCTGCTCACGCAGCCGTGGGATCTCCGTCTCCTGAATCTCCGTCAGCTTCTTTTTCCCGGCGATGATGTACATCGTCAGTTCCTTGTAATAGCTCAGATTCAGCGTATACAGCTGATCCAGCGTGGCGGAATCCTTCATCAGCAGGACCTGATGTTTCTCCAGAGAGTCCACGATGTGGTTGACGTTCTGCTCTGCTTCCGCATAGTGGATCTTCATCGTCTGCAGTTTGTCTGCCTTTTTCCGGAATAGCCCGAACAGACCGCCCTTCTCTTCCTGATCCACGTCGAATCCGCGAAGTTCCTTCACCACTCCGGTGATCAGATCTCCCACTTCTCCGAGATCTTTTGTCTTGACATTCTCCAGAGCGTGCTCCGAGAATGAAGCTACCTTTGCCTGTGCTCCCGCTCCGTACTGCATGACCTGCGCACTGTTGCTGATGTCGATCTTCTCCGCAAAGTCATCGACCATCTCCATCTCTTCCTCGCTTAGCATGCTCTCATCATACAGCGGAGCCTGCGGCGCATTCTGACCCTCTTGGCTGCCTTCCTGTACCGCTCCGAAATCCGTTTGTACCGCCACATTTGCTGCTTCCTGGGGCACTCTGCCGGAAAGCGTACCCGGTAAGATCTCCGCGGTCTTCCCCGGTGCCTCTGCGGCAGCTGCATCCGCGAATGGATCGAAGGTCAGGGTAATCTTCTCCGTACTGCTCTCTTCACTCATGCTCTTTCTCCTGTCCAGCCGCCGCTTCCCCGCTCTTCTTCTGGAATGGCTGACTCGTGAGACCGTCCTGGGCCATCATGTTCTGAAGGACGGCGATGTCGGACGTTACATCTATCGCTGCTTCCGCAAAGAAGCTGTCCAGCAGCTTCTCATAGGCATCAATAATCGTATCGAGTGTATCCTCAATCTCCTTCTTGGCTTTCTGGATATTTTCTCCGGCCACCGGCTGCTCGTCCAGCACACGGTAGGTCTGAACCAGCTTATCGGTCATTGGCATGTAGTAGTTCATGAACCGGCGCAGCTTGGGCAGAAGTTCCGGCTTTTTCCGAAGAAGAGCGAAAATCCGGCTCATAACCATCTCAAGGCGGTCGAGCTTTCGGGAGATCTCTTCTCCGGGAATCGCCTCATTCGCTTCTCTGAGCTTGCGAAGATACTCATCTCCGGACGCAATTGCCGCGTCAAGCTCCGCATTGCCGGTTCCCGTTCCTGTCTCTTCCGTCTTTTTCTGCTCTGCTGCCCCGGGCGTCTGAGATGTCTGTGACCGAGGCTTTTCCTGCTCTGCTGCCCCGGACGTCTGTGTCTGCTGCGTTTCCTTCTGGCTTTCTTCCTTTCCTTCCTTCTGCTGCTCTTCTTTCCTTGCCCAATAGGCGCTGTCTGCCTGCAGACTGAGCTGATAGATCTCATCATCTATCAGGAAGGTGGTGCCGGATGGATCGATGTGTGCCTGTTTGAACATACCGAGGCGGATCATCTCGCGAAGGTCCTGCACTGTATCCTTCTCTGATTTTCCCACCGCGCCTGCAAGCTCAGTGATGCGGCAGTACCTGCGGCCGCCCAGTGTGCTGATATAGGTGCGGAACCTGCGATTTCTGGCTCTCGGACGGATACCGAAATGATGGGTCAGCCAGCCGGTTGCCGCGGTAAATACCAGCAAGACCAGCGCAGCTTCGACATCTACAGCCAGCAGGGTCATGACAGCGGCGAGGCCATTGCAGAATGTCAGAAATCCGAAAACGCCGCAGACCAGAGCGCTGGAGACTTCCCCCGGCGGATGTCTGGTATACAGCTCGGTATCGGATCTTCGGCGGAGATTTTCCGACACAGTCCGGCTCAAGGTATCCGCGGCGTACTTTACGCCCCTCGCTCCCTCTTCCGCCCATCGGGCAGCCGCGTCTTCCCAGCGGGTATCCTTCCGGCCTGACCACGGAGACGTTCTGTCACCCCCATCGTAGGCATACCGGCCGCGCGTGTCGCCGGGGCGCCCTGTTCCGTAGAACGAACGGTGAGGCATATCGTCAGACGATCTGCTGCCCTCATCGCCAGCATACTCGCCGCGCGTGACGTCGGGGCGTCCCGTTCCGTAGAACGAACGGTGCGGCGCCCCCTTATCAATGCCGATCTCATCGAATACATAATCGATCGTGGAACGAACTGTCTCGTTCAGCTTATCATAATGATTCGACGCCAGGATACCATCGATCAGGTTCTGAACGTCATGTCCGTAATTCTTCTCTTCCGAATCTGCCATGGCGAATCTGCCTGTTCCTTTCCCATCAGGGCAGTACCGCCGCTAAAGCGAGGTGCTGCCCCACGATATCGACCCTTCTCCCTGCGATACAGCAGCCGGATATTACTCAGCAGTCACCCGGCAGAACTTCTTTTTTCCGCGGCGGACCAGCAGACCATCCGCGAAATCGCTCTTCTGGAACGTCTTCGTGATGTCCGTGACCTTCTCACCGCCCGCGGTGACGCCTCCCTGCTGCACATTGCGGCGCGCATCCGACCGGCTCGAGGCAAGTCCGGCCTTTACCAGGACATCCAGAATGTCGATCTCTCCGTTCTCCTTGAAATCTGATTCGTTCAGAGCGCAGGTCGGCATATCCGCCGCATCGCCGGCGCCGCCGAACAGCGCCTTCGCCGAGGCCTGGGCTTTCTTTGCCTCATCCTCACCGTGAAACATACTGGTCAGTTCATAGGCAAGGATCTCCTTCGCCTCATTGAGCCGGCTGCCCTCCCAGTGGTCCATCTCATCGACCTGCTCCAGCGGGATGAAGGTCATCATACGGATAAACCGCATGACATCCGCATCATCGACATTCCGCCAGTACTGGTAGAACTCATACGGCGACGTCTTGTCCGGATCCAGCCAGACTGCGCCGGATGCCGTCTTGCCCATCTTCTTGCCCTCTGAGTTGAGAAGCAGCGTGATGGTCATCGCGTTCGCCTCTTTGCCGAGCTTTCGGCGGATCAGTTCCTTGCCGGCCAGCATGTTGCTCCACTGGTCATCTCCGCCGAACTGCAGGTTGCAGCCGTATTTCTGGTACAGCATAAAGAAATCATAGGCCTGCATCACCATGTAGTTGAATTCCAGGAAACTTAGGCCGCGCTCCAGGCGCTGTTTGTAGCATTCTGCACGGAGCATGTTGTTGACGGAAAAATGCGCTCCCACATCACGCAGGAATTCTACATAGTTCAGGTCACGCAGCCAGTCCGCATTGTTGATCATCAGGGCCTTGCCGTCTGAGAAGTCGATGAACCGGCTCATCTGCTTCCGGAAACAGGCAATATTGTGGTCGATATCCTCCACCGTGAGCATCTTTCTCATGTCGGTGCGGCCGGAAGGATCACCGATCATGCC
>CADBOY010000068.1 GCA_902796405.1 uncultured Lachnospiraceae bacterium
CAGTCGCGGACCTCTTCACGGGTCGGATCCGGATTCTCCTGCAGAAGCTGATAAGCAGAAACGATGAATCCGGGCACGCAGAAGCCGCACTGAACGGCACCGCAGTGCATCCAGGCGACCTGAAGCGGATGCAGGTGCTGAGGAGTTCCGATTCCCTCGATCGTCGTCACCTTCGCATAATCCGGGACCTTGGAGATCTTCTTCGTGCAGGAGCGGACCACCTTGCCGTCCAGGATCACTGAGCAGGACCCGCAGACGCCCATGCCGCATCCGACCTTTACACCAGTCAGGCCAAGCCGCCGGAGCACGTCGGAGAGACGGTCATTCTCCGGATCGCACATGAACACTCGGTCTACACCGTTGATGTTCAGGAACATTTTACGAAGTTTCATGTACTTATCCTCCTGTAAGTATGTTCTGTTGCTATTTACTTGAATTGCAGCGCAATGTCCCGGCACTCGGCCTCTGTGGAAGAACGGCATACGATTGGCCCGCTATCCGGCAGCCGAACGGAACCAGCACATGGGCCATGTCAGGATAAATTACGACATTTCTATTGAAAATTATACATGGCAATTCCGGAAAGTTCAAGCTAAATGTGAAATATAAGTTCACAAATTTGAATTTAATGGCGTTATTCTGTCGATTGAATAACGTTAAATTCATTATTTCGAATTATAAATTCATATAATGTGAATTTAGTGTCCTATCGCAATGGAATACGCGGAAAGGGACGGAATGAGAAAGAGGCGCCTGCTCATGCAGGACGCCTCCGTAAGAGAAAAGAATGACGTTTTTACTGAATAAGCCGGATATCTCCAGCTGGCTAAGCGATACAAAAGAAGGAGAATTCACTCTTCGACCGGTACATCCTGAATGAGAACATCCATGATGCCGCCGCATACCATCCCTTCTTCTTCCGCTGTGTCTCCGGTGAGGTCAATGTGCTCCACCCGGCTGGTTCCGGTTCCGATCATCCGCCTGGCGATCTGAAGAACCGCGCCCTCGCTGCAGCCTCCTCCAATACTTCCGGTGAGTCTGCCGTCCGGATAAACCAGCATCTTGGCGCCAGCGCCGCGCGGTGTAGATCCTTTCGCGCGGATCACTGTGATGACCGCCTTCGGCTCATTTTCGTCCGCCAGTTTCTCAATCACCTGATAATCCAGATCCGATTCACTGCGGAGAGTCATGCTGGAACGCCCTTGTCTCCTGGCGGAAATCAGCTGGGCGGTAATCGAGATACCGATCTCACTCGGCGTAATTCCGCCGATGTCCAGACCGATCGGCGAATGAAGACGTCCCAGCGCTTCTTTTGAATATCCTTCATCCAGAAGCGTCTTCTTCAGCATGGCGACCCGGCGACACGAGCCGATCATTCCAAGGTATCCGGGCTCCTCGCCGGACAGGATCGCGCGCAGGCAGTCTCCGTCAAATCGGTGCCCCCGGGTGAGGATGCAGACATAATCCTGTTTCCGTACTTTTATTTCCGCGATTGCATTGGTAAAGCTGTCGCAGATCACCTTCTGTGCCCATGGGAAACGGCCTGTGTTGGCAAAAGCAGGACGGTCATCCGCTACGGTGACAGAAAAGCCGCACTTAGCCGCAAACTCCACGAGAGCAAGGGCAACATGCCCCCCACCAAGAACAATCAGACGGTCTTCCGGATAGAATGGCTCCGCCATCACGAAGTGGCCTTGATCTTCCTCCACCACAGGTCTTCCGTCTTCGAACATCTTTTCTTCCAGAGGCGACGCGCAGGAAGACGGGTCCGCGGCGCAGACCTTCTGTTTTACATTTTTTACTCCGTCCTCTGTCCCGTCCCACTCTGTGTACAGCACGGAGGATTCATTTTCTTCCAGCCTGTTCTGAATTTCCTCATAAACCTTCATCTCAGACCCCCATCAGCCATCAATCGCATCATTCACAGACATTTCGTTCGTCCTGCCTGTTCCTGTTAAAAACCAAAGCCGCAGTTCGGCCACACACATGTCTTGCATCCCAGACAGAGTCCGCCGACGCCAAGTCCGGAGAGATCTTCCTTCGTCACCGGATAATCTGCCATGATGCGCGGCAGCACAATGTCAAAGATTGTCCGCTTTGCGTACATCACGCAGCCCGGAAGACCCATGACGGGAGTGCCATCCGCCAGATATGCGAGGAGGAACATTGCACCCGGCAGAACCGGCGC
>CADBOY010000069.1 GCA_902796405.1 uncultured Lachnospiraceae bacterium
TCGCGTGAACGAAATGCGTGCCATACTTCGGATAGATCCGCTTCTGGAATTCTTCCGCAATCCGAATGGTCTCGTCCGCCTTTTCGCGGCTGACCGGCGTCAGCTCCGGCAGACCATCCCGGAATCGAGTGAGACCTACCGGCACCACAGAGACGCTTTGCATTGAGGGGATCAGCTTCACCAGATCCGAGATTGTGTGTCGCAGAGCCTCTCCGTCGTTCCATCCTGGGCACAGAACGATCTGTCCGTTCATCGGTGTTCCCGCATCTGCCAGCCTCTGAAGGAACTCCAGACTGCGGCCGGCAAAGCGGTTGTTCAGCATTCGGCACCGAAGCTCCGGATCCGTTGTATGAACTGAGATATTGATGGGGGATAGATGATAATGAATGATTCTCTCGATATCGTGGTCATTCAGATTGGTGAGCGTGATGTAATTCCCCTGCAGAAAGGACAGCCGGGTGTCGTCGTCCTTGAAATACAGGCTCTTCCGCATTCCCGGCGGCATCTGATCGATGAAGCAGAACACACAGCGGTTGCGGCAGGAATGATATTCATCCATCAGTCCGTTTTCAAAACGGATTCCCAGGTCTTCGTCTTCCTCTTTCTCGATGTCAAGCATGACCTCTTCGCCCTGCCGTGACTTTACCAGAAGATGAAGGGAGACATCCTGGCAGAGGTAATCGTAGTCAAAGATGTCCTCTATCGGCTCTCCATTTACCGCAAGAATCGTGTCACCGGGCTCAAGGCCAAGTTCTTCTCCGATCGAGCCGGGAAGCACCTTGCAGATTCTGTGTCCTCGCGCTCTCATTGCGTCTTCCTCCTGGCCCATAAATCTCCTGCCTCTCCTAGCGGAAGGAAGATGCCGTCCGGAGTCTTCCCGTTTCTTACTTCCCGCATTCCGTCCTGCGCCAATGCCTGCAATCCATAATATTTTAGCACAGGATGAAACGGTCATCAAGCGCGCCGTTTCAGCCGGCGCTGCAAGAAGGAGTGCGCATCCCGGATCTTCAGTCAGCCAGCTTAAGGTGACCGCGTTTCATACAAGCGCAGCAGGCAGAAACGGGCACGCCTCCCTCTCCCTTGTCAATTCCAGCCGAAGATGCTATAAATGAAGAGGTAAATGAACAGCCGGATACCGCTTCACCTTGTCCATACATCTGGTATCCGCAGGATTTCCGCATACGGGAGGTCATCCATGGCGAAAGACTACACATTCAAGAATACGATTCCGCTTGCCCCGCTCAAGATCATAGCGATGGACAACTGCGCCGAGTTCGGCAGACGGGTAGACCAATATATCGTCAGCTTTCGGAAAAACGACTCTGAAATTCTCCGTCAGCGTGAGGCAAACCTTCAGTTTCGCGGCTACGACCGCGACTCCTATCTGGTAAAGCACGAATGCCCTCGTTTCGGCTCCGGAGAAGGAAAGGGAATGATTCTGGAGAGCGTCCGGGGAAGTGATCTGTTCATTCTCACCGACGTGATGAATTACAGCATGACATTCAAGATGTACGGCAAAGAGCATATGATGAGCCCGGATGATCATTATCAGGATCTCAAGCGCCTGATTGGTACGGCGATGACATCTGCCCGGCGCGTCAATGTCGTCATGCCGTTTCTGTACGAATCCCGCCAGCACAAGAGAAATGGCAGAGAGTCTCTGGACTGTGCGATGGCGCTTCAGGAGCTCGCGAGCATGGGCGTCAGCAACATCATCACATTTGACGCACACGATCCCCGCGTCCAGAACGCGATTCCGCTTCACGATTTCGACAGTTTCCCTGCCGTCTACCAGTTCATGAAAGCCCTGCTCTCCAAGGAGAAAGGCATCAAAATCTCCAAGGATGACCTGATGATCATCAGTCCCGACGAAGGCGCGATGGGCCGTTCGGTCTATCTGGCGAATAACCTCGGCGTTGATATGGGCATGTTCTACAAACGCAGAGACTACTCTCGCGTGGTCAACGGCAAGAACCCGATCGTCGCTCACGAATTCCTCGGCTCTGACGTGGAAGGAAAAACCGTCATCATCGTGGACGACATGATCGCATCCGGCGAGAGCATGCTGGATACCTGCAAGGAACTGCGTGCCCGCAAGGCGAAGCGCGTCATCGTGTTCTGCACATTCGGACTGTTTACGGCCGGACTGGAGAATTTCGACCACTATTATGACGCCGGATATTTTGACTACATTGTGACAACAAACCTCAATTACCGGCCTGCCGAACTCCTGAAACGGCCGTGGTATCTCGAGGCAGACATGACCAAATATGTTGCGACCATCATCAACACACTGAATCATGACGTTTCTCTGAGCAGCATTATGTCCCACACGGAAAAGCTGCAGCGTCTCATCACCAGATACAAAGAAGAGAACCCGCAGTAATTATTTCCGTATATTTGTGGTCAGAGGCTCCGCCAGATTCATCAATCTCACGAAACCATTTCCCGCGAAAAGTCAGCTGTGAGTGCTTCACGCAGGCTGCCAGAATAAGTCGTCTGATAGCTTGAAAATGAAGAAATCCGGCAGGAGCATCCCTCTTATGAGAGGCTGTTCCTGCCGGATTTTTCCTGCCTGATGATACTGTTTTGCCGATCTGCCGCCTGCATTACTGGAACAGGATTTCTCCTGGCATCTCATGATATCTATGCACATCATGATGACCCAGCGGCTACATCCCGCCGAAGGCCCCTTCATAATAATTCAGATGACCGCCCTCAAATGCCGCAACGTCAAACCGGCAGATGAGATTCTGTGCCCATGGATTCGTGACAAGAAAATACTCTGCCACGCGGCGGATAATCTGCTGTTTGCGGGGACCGACGGCATCCTCTGAATATCCTCTCGATGCGCTGCTGCGGTACTTGACTTCCACGAAGGCAAGGATCTCTCCGCAGGAGACGATCAGATCAATCTCTCCGGCACGGCAGCGAAAGTTCCTCGTGATGATCTGATATCCCCGGTCCTGAAGCCACTCCGCTGCCTCGTTCTCATATAAGCTTCCCAGACTGCGGGTATTTCTTCCGGTTCTGCAGATCCGATCCGCCATCGTCTCTTCTCCCTCATCTTCCGCAAATTCCCTTCAGGAAACTGCGGCGGTGCAGCGGGCACGGACCGTACTTCCGGATTGCTTCGATATGAGCGGCGGTTCCGTAGCCCTTGTGTCTGGCAAATCCATATTCCGGATATAATTCATCGGCGGCCCGCATATACCGGTCTCTGGTCACTTTGGCCAGAATGCTCGCCGCCGCTATGTTCACGCTCTTCGCATCGCCCTTGATGATCGAAAACTGCGGAATGGTGATCCCGGGGATCGTCACGGCGTCGATCAGAAGCAGCTGCGGCTGTGGATTCA
>CADBOY010000070.1 GCA_902796405.1 uncultured Lachnospiraceae bacterium
GGATCTGCACGCCCTGAGCGCGGCATTGCACCAGTGCGAGATCGCCTTACATATGGGAGTGCTGCGGGATTCCAGTTCCTGGTACTTCAAATTCGACCACTACGCCTTCCCGTACCTGATGCAGCACGGATACCAGGGATTCCTGCCCGAGCAGATCTGTCATCCGGCGGTGATCCAGCTGCTGCAGTACGACCGGGAGCATGAGACGCAGTTATACGACACGCTGAAGATCTATATCCAACAGCAGTACAATGCGTCCGAATGCGCCAGAAAACTGTATATCAACCGAAGTTCGCTCCTAAAGCGCCTGGAGCGAATCGAGCAGCTCACCGGAATCCGGCTGCCGGACGTCAGCGAGAGGACGTATATTGCTCTCTCGTATCTGATCATGGAAGAAAATCAATGGCCCGGGGAGGACGGAGCCTGGAAATGAGGCTGCTCTCCCCGAGCCATCCGGTGTTTTTTACGCAGATTCCGTCATGGGAGAAGCCGACGATCGGTTCCCTTCGAAACCGAATAATTCGGGCGGTCTTCACGCGGATTTTGTCAGATCGTGCTCTTTCCCGTCAGCCGCATTGACCTGATCCAGGATGTTCTGAAGCACATCGGCTCCCGCCCGGCGGACATACTGATAAAACAGTTCGCTGCGCTCAGAATCCTTCAGATACTGCTGGAGGAAAGCCGCCAGCAGATCGGCTGCCTGGGAGGCGGGGATAGTGCCCTTCAGCTGGACGGCCGGCTGTGCGTCCGTGCCGGTGGAACCTCCGGCCCAGATCCGGAACCCCTCTTCGTAGCGGTCGTCCACTTTGATGCGGCATCCGATCAGGCCGATATCCGCCGTCTGCACCTGAGCGCAGGAAGCCGGGCATCCGGAGATCGCGAGGCGGAACGGGCGGTCAAGCTCGGGGAAGCGCCGCTCGAGCTCCGTGGACAGAGCTAACAGCTGATCCTTGCTGCTGACCGAGGCGAAGGGGCAGTAGGTATTGCCAGTGCAGGCCGTGCCATAGCCGGAGATCATCCCGGGATTCAGCGCATAGCGGCGGAACAGCTCCTCCTTCTTCAGAGCATCTACGTTCTCCTGCGGAATGCTGGGGATCAGGATGGACTGCTGTACGGTGAGCCGCAGCTGGCCATTCGCGTAGCGGCGAGCCAGCTGGCTGAAGGTCCGGAAATCCTCCGCGCTCAGCCGTCCGGCTGGTACCGAGGCGCCGGCGAAGAACGTGCCGTCCGGCTTCTGCGGATGCACGCCGTAAAGACGGGCCGGGGACGATTCGGATTTCACGGCCTCTCCGCCGGTGAGCCGGAAGGCGCCCTGGCTGCCCAGTCTCTCTTCAAAGCCTGCCGTTCTCCAGTCCGCCGCCAGGTAGCGGAACGGACTGCGCGTACGGCTGTCCCGGCTTCCGAAATCGCGGAAGAGGCGGACGACGGCCAGTGTGGCTTCCTTCACCTGCTCCGGCAGGATGAAATACCGCAGCGTTTCTGCCCGGTGCTGCATGCCGGACACGCCACCGCCGATGGACATATGGAAGCCATCCACGGACTGGCCATTCTGCGTCAGTACCGCCGGCGTAAAGCAGATATCATTGTACTCCGCCTGCGCATCGTCGTGCGGATCCGAGGAAATGCAGATCCGGATTTTCCGCGGAAGATTCTGGAATTCCGCATTTTCACTCAGCTCCTGATCGATTTCCTCAATCAGAGAGGAGACATCCAGCCGCTCGTCGGGATTGACTCCCATCAGCGGATCCCCCGTGATATTCAGCGCAATATCGCCGCTGCTGTGCTGCGTTGTCATGCCCAGCGCCCGGATCTTCGAAGAAAGCTCCGGCAGCTTGTCCCAGGTGACATGATGAATCTGCATGCACTGCCGCTTGGTGATCTGAAGACTGCCGTCGCCATATTCCTCGGCCAGACGACTGATGGCATCGGCCTCGTCGGACGTGAGCCGGCCGGCAGGGAATTTGATCCTTACCATGAAATGGCCATCCTTCTGGCGCTCCGGGATCATACCGTTCCATTTCAGACGGAAAATTTCCGCACGGGACAGATCCTCATAGGTTTTCCCGGCAAGCTCATCCAGAGCATGTCCCGTAGGAAAAAAGTTCGCTTCATTCTTCCAGGCTTCGTACTGATTCATCCTGTTATCCTCCTTGAGAATCCGCGGCGGCTCTGTGATGACTGTTCCTGCCTGGAACGTTTGATCATCCCGGAGTCCGGATTCTCTTTATCGCGTCGCCGGCCAACACCCTCGCGCGATATCTGTCATCCCTTGATCTCTTAACCGTCCCCTATTATAGGACGAATCCAGGAATCTGGTAGTTGTAAAAACAACAAAATGCAGGCGGAGACTGACTTGGTCCGCCGGGGAACCAGAGAAGGTGCATTCGGCAGTCGGTTTGAAAGGTTTGGTGCGTCCGGCAGCCGTTGTGGGAGGAATGGCGCATTTTGTCCGCCGGCGAGAAGAGAGGAAGACAGGGAGGATCACAGATTCTGCTTGATCTTGTCCGGTGACAAGAGTAAAAAGAAAGAGGTAATACGCTGAATATACGAGAGGAGTTTATCGATGACAGACGAACAGTACAAAGAGGCGGCAGAGTTCTGGGACAGGAAAAACGCGGAATCCGTGAAGATGCTGCCGGAGAAGATCCGGGCAGCCGCCGAAGCGTTCCTGTCCGCACACAAGGTCTGTGCGCTGGCTGTAGGCGGAGGAGATACTATCCGCTGTACGCCGCTGGAATATACCTGGCACGACGGGGCAGTGTGGATTTTCTCGGAAGGTGGGAAGAAGTTCGCCGGCCTTCGGGCCAGCAAAGCGGTGGCATTGTCCGTATTCGAGACGAATGCCGAGTTCGGCCATCTTCACAGTCTGCAGATGAACGGCACCGCGTCCGTGATCGCTGACAGCGAGGATCCATCCTATATTGCGGAGGCCGGATTCCGGAAGATCCCGATGGAGGCGCTGAGGAAGCTGAAGGAGCCGATGTATCTGATTCGCATCGAGCCGGGCGAAGTCACGATGCTGAATTCCGATTTCCGGAATGAGGGATGCGGAAACCGGCAGACGGTGTCGTGGAACGAATAAGAACAAAAGGAGGCAGAGGATGCTGTATCCCTCTGCCTCTTTTTGTCTCAGCCGGCGATTGGAGTCGGCCGGTTATTTGCTGAAGTCGGTGACGATCGTCCCGTTTTCGTGATAGCGCTGGTTCCCGAAATATTTGTTGTGCGCGTACTCCACGCCGTTCCAGTTCAGCGGCGTATAGACCTCCGCGATATCCGGGAGATGCACATCCTTCAGCGCCCAGCGCAGGAACTCCTCCGTCCCGGTGCGGTCGACGATGTAGCCGATGTGCTCCTTGCCGCCCGGCGAATCCGGATTGATGTAGTGCCTGGTATATTCATAAGTGTTCTTGATGATCTGAATAATGCTGTCCTCATCCGCCCACTTGATGAAGTCGACGCCCATCCGGGGATTCTTCTTGCCGGTGCGGCCCAGCAGCGTCACACGGAAATATTTCTTCTGACTTCTCGTCCAGGCCAGATCGGGGCAGGCATTGATGCATTCGCCGCAGCCGATGCACTTGTAGGAATCGCGCTCCGGGCGGAAGCGGACGGAAGTCAGGGCGTCTACGGATTTGCTGCGGCACGCCTTGATGCATGCCCCGCAGCTCACGCAGCGGTCCGGATCAAACTGCGGTTCGGTCATGCCCATGATTCCGATATCGCCCATGCGCACCTTCTGGCAGTCGTTTGGACATCCGGTCAGCACGACTTTCACATGGAGGTCGTTCGGGAAAATCACCTTCTCGATCTTCTGCGCCAGTGCGGTGGTATCGTAGCAGGCGTAAGGACAGACGCGGTTCCCGACGCAGGCGGAGACGTTCCGCGTGCCGGAGGCGGGGTATCCTTCGCCGCGCTCCTTCCCGGTCTGATTGACTCCCGTGCCGTCGATGATCTCCTGCAGCGCCTGATTGACCTCCGGGATCTTCTCGAAGGGAATTCCGGGGATCTCAAATCCCTGACGGGCCGTCAGGTTGACGGTGCCGTTCCCGTAGGTCTCCGCGATCTTCTGAATCTTTCCGAGATATTCGGCCTTCAGAAGGCCGCCGGGCACGCGGACACGGGAGGAAGTGACGCCTCTGACCTTTGTCACACGAAATGCGTTTTTCTTCAGTTCCTTCGTATTCATATCCATGGCAGGGCCCCCTCAGTCAACCATCGTCTTGCTCTTCAGGTAAGGGAATACCGGCCCGTCCAGGCAGACATACGTATTCCCGATCTTGCAGTGTCCACATTTGCCAAGGCCGCAGCACATCTTTCTCTCCTGCGAGAGCCAGATGTTCTCCTCCGGAATGCCCAGCTTGATCAGCCCGGCTATGGTAAACCGCATCATGGGCGGCGGTCCGACCACGATGGCCTTCGTGTTGGCCAGGTCCTTCGGGGTCAGCTCCGGCACGACGGCGGTAACGAAGCCTTCCCGGTATCCTTCGCGTCCCTTCGCGCTGTCCACCGTCATCCGGAAATCAATATGTTCCTTCCAGTAGGCCAGATCGTCGCGGAACAGCATGTCGTCCGGTGACTTGAAGCCGACAATCGCCGTGATTCCGTCCACCTTCTCCGGATGGTGGGCGTAGTAGTCGATCACGCCGCGCACGGGGGAGACGCCGGTTCCGCCGGCCACCACGATCAGCTCGCTGCCGTTGTAGTCATTGAAGTCAAACCCATTGCCGTACGGGCCCCGGATCAGCAGGCTCTGTCCCTCGTAGTGCTCGAAAATCTCGTTCGTCACCACGCCGACGCGCCGGATCGTAAAATCAATGCTGTCTTTTCCGATTCCGCTGACGGAGATCGGGGCTTCGCCGTACTTCGGCATGGAGATCTCGAAGAACTGGCCGGGCTTTACTTTCTCTTCTGCCTGGTCAAAGTGCATCCGGAAGGTATATTCGATCTGCGTGTGGCGGATGACCTTCTCGATCCGCGAAGGAAATGGCACGTACTTATTTGCTGTTGTCATCTGCCTGCGCCTCCTTCATTCCTTCTTCCAGGTGATTGATGATATGAGAGAATGAGATGTACTCCGGACAGATGTCGTCGCATCTGCCGCAGCCGACGCACATCTGATAGCCGAAGCGCTCCCGGAAATCCAGCACCTTGTGCAGCGTCTTGAAACGCATCCTCTGCCCGTTCTTCTTCCGGTAGCTGGCGCCGCCGGCGACATCGGTGTAGCCGTCCACCATGCAGGAGGCCTGCACGCGGCGGCGTTCGCCCACTTTCCCGTCGGCATCGTAATACATATCCTGCATGGTAAAGCAGGTGCAGGTCGGACATACGAAATTGCAGCGGCCGCAGTTGATGCAGCGCTTATCGTACTGATTCCACATGGTGCTCTTCCCGACTTCGTAGGTCAGATTGTCCGGGATCCGGACGCTCACCTTGTTCTCCGTCACCCGCGACGGCTTGTGCTCCGCCGGTGCGGCGCCCAGTTCTTCTAATTTCCGGCTCCAGTCCTCCTGGGGACAGTCGATGTAATAGGCGCCGTCGGTGACGTCCACACTCATGTCATAGTTATCGGAAGCGTTGGTTCCCATGCTGACGCAGAATCCATTCTCACAGGTATGGGGACATCCGATCAGGACAAAGGCGAGACCGTCTCTCTTTCTTGCGTAATAGTAGTCCGGATCTCCGTTCTTCAGATAGATCTGATCCATCCGGCGCACGGCGGCCAGATCGCAGCTTCGCAGGAAGACCAGGCGCTTTTTGGCCGGCGCTTCCGCTTCCTCTACATGATTCTGGGAGAAATAGAACAGCGTCTCTGACGGCGGAAATACCGTTTCCTTCCAGGAGTAGGCGGATTTTTCCTCGAATTCAATCTCGCTCGGGCTGTCTACCCTCGCGTAGCGCACGGCGTCGGTGTCGGAGAATCTTCCGCCGCCCTGAAATCGTCTGGGCGCCCAGATCTCGTACTCCTCTTTCCAGTAAGAGAACAGTTTCTCAAACTGGCTCGTGTCGGCAATATAACCCATTCGTTTCCCTCCTTATATCCGGTTTGGTCATATCCGGTTTGGTACATAGGAATAGTAAGATACTCTCGCGGCGTGCCGGGCACGCGCAAGGGCGAATCGTGAAAATACGCTCTGGCGCAGGCAGCTGAGCCCGTCCAGGCGGATTACTGTCTTTCCTGGTTCACATTGCGCATCCAGACGGGCTATTGCCTTCTGCTAAGCTACGCATTCAGGCAGACTACCGCCGTTTGCCAATTCACTCATTCAGGCAGACTATGCCCGATTATCAAGTAACCATTATAGGGTGTTTGTCCTGGCCTTGTCGGTTGCCGGGACAACGGAACGGGCCAGATTGATCCAGGTACTGTCTGCCGTCGTCCCGGCAGGGCCGCTTCACTTCGCGTATCCGGCGGCGATATCCACCACGCTGCGGTATTCCCCTTCACCGCGGAAGGCAAGGTAGTTGTGCAGAGCGATGTCCGCGATATTCTGCAGCGTGATGTCGAGATGATACTGACCGGAAATATGCGGCGTGATGTACAGTCCGGGCACCGAATAGAGCGGGCTGTGATCCGGGAGTGGCTCCTGCTCGCAGACATCGAGATAGATGCCGGAAAAATGCGAGGAAACGGATGGATCCAGCAGGGCATTGGTATCGATGACATTGCCTCTTCCGATATTTATCAGATAGGAACCGGCCTTGCAGGCCAGGAGCAGATCCCGGTCAAACAGATGCTTTGTCTCCGGCGTCCCCGGAAGGGACAGCGCGATGACGTCCGCCAGAGCAGCCTGCTCCTTCAGCTCAGAGATCGGATGAATCTCATCGAGAGGAGCCGGGCAGGCGCCGGCTCTCCGCCGAATCCCGGCGAGAGTGATCGGATGGTCCGGGAGCTCGAATGCCTTGATTCTCCGCGCGAACGACAGGCCGATGTCCCCGGTCCCGACAACCAGAATGCGCTTACCGGCGGGGGAAGCAACAGCCCCCTCGTCCTTCCAGATCCCCTGCTTCTGATCCTCCAGATAGAGCGGGATCTTCTTCATCATCACAAGGAGCATGCAGACGAGATACTCGGAGAGAGCGGTGCCATAGGCGCCGGTAGCGCAGGTGAGCACCGTGCCAGCCGGGAGAACGCCGGGTTTTACGTACAGGTCGGTGCCGGCGGAGTTGAGCTGCAGCCACTGCAGCTGTCCGGCTCCGGCAAGAAGTTCCGGAGAAATGTTGCCGATGATGCCGCTGGCATCCGCCACTGCTTCATGGATCTGCGCCGGATCCTCCGTGAAGAGCATGGTATCACCAAAGCGGTCCGCCGCATTCTGCAGCGCCGCCTTCTGCTTTTCGGTAAATGGTACGGTTACGAGTATCTTCTTCGACATTCTGTCCTCCTGGTTTGGTTCAGTCATTTCCTGGGGAAATCAAGGGAACGGCAGTCCGGCGCTGCATGGCCTGGACCGCCGGCTTCTGCTCTGCACAGGTAATACTTTGCATACTGTTAAACGTACCATAAATTGTCCTGCTTCTGAACCCCGAATTTCCGGTTCTGTAGAGATCGAGGGAGAATGTCTACGGCAGTGCCGCGGCATTGCTGGATTTCCCATGCAGAAATCGGGAGATGCCGGGGGAAAAGGCAGCGGCGTCTTCGGGTTCCCTTCTCATACGGAGACAGTATAGCTCATGAAGCGGCCTTCCGCCTTCTTTCCGGTTGCATTTTGGGCGGGCAGCTGATATAATCTCTTTCGTTCTGCGCGAAAGCACGGAGCCGACAGTTCATTAGTACCTTCCTGTCGTAAAACAAAACCTGGACTGAATTGCCAATTGACGGAATTGACGGTTTAGAGCGGCTTTGCGAGGGTAAAGCCGCTCTTTTTTTCGGAAGATGGCAAGGGCAGGAAGGTCCGTATTTCATGAGGAGAGTGCAACCATGAATGAGAAGAAGACTGTATCCCAGCTTTTTATGACCATTGCGGTGGTCTACGTGACCTGCCTGCTTCTGTCCAATCTGATCGCGGGCAAGATGTGGGCCGTCACCAGCAGCATTACGCTTCCGGCCGCGGTGATTCTGTTCCCGATTACCTATATCTTCGGCGACGTCTTCACCGAGGTGTACGGGTTCCGGAAGGCGAGGATCATCATCTGGCTGGGATTTGCCTGCAGTTTCTTTGCCGTTGTCATCTACCTGCTCACGATCGCTCTTCCCCATCCGGATTTCTGGGGGAATCAGGAGGCTTACGCCGCCGTGCTGGGAACTACGCCGCGGGTGGCGGCGGCTTCCTTCATCGGCTACCTGTTCGGTGAGTTTTCCAATTCCATGATTCTTTCCCGGCTGAAGGTCGCGACGCAGGGAAGAAAGCTCTGGGTCCGGACGATCCTCTCCACTCTGGTCGGGGAGGGATTTGACTCCGTGATCTTTATCACCGTGTCCTTCTGGGGAACGATGGATAACGCGACCGTTTTGCAGATGATCCTGTTTCAGTACCTGTTCAAGGTAAGCTACGAGGTTATCTTCACCCCGGTCACTTATGCGGTTGTCCGCTGGCTGAAGCGGTAAGAAGGCATAGATACATATGACTATGATGTGAAGTATCACATCGTGAAAGGATGATAGCAATGAGAGAAAGAGAAGGACTGACCCAGCTTGGCAGCCGCCAGACGGAATACCGGACCGATTATGATCCCGGCGTTCTGGAGTCATTCAGCAACAAGCATCCGGATCACGATTATTTCGTGAAATTCAACTGCCCGGAATTCACGAGTCTCTGCCCGATCACCGGACAGCCGGATTTCGCCGAGCTCACCATCGCCTATGTGCCGGACCAGAAGCTGGTGGAGAGCAAATCCCTGAAGCTCTATCTGTTTTCCTTCCGCAATCATGGGGATTTTCATGAGGATGTCGTGAACATCATCATGGAGGATCTGATCCGGCTGCTGGAGCCGAAGTACATCGAGGTCTGGGGGCGGTTCCTGCCTCGCGGCGGGATCTCGATCGATCCCTACTGTAATTACGGTAAGCCGGAGACGCGCTGGGAACAGACCGCGTGGGACCGGCTGAGCCATCATGACATGCTTCCGGAAAAGGTGGACAACCGGTAAGCCCTGCTGCCTTGGGGGTGTGGCGCGCTGACTGGCTGAATTGCCAGCGGCGGGAAGAGACGCTACAATAATCCATGAACGAGGAATCGGAGACAGCCGCCTGGCTGGCCAGAGACGATCCACAGGCACCATCAACGGTCTGCCGCAGTGGCGGTATGATAATCCCGGGCGGCATTGCCGGATGAACCATCGGGCGAACGGCGGAAAGCAGTCTTTCCGGGAAAACGCCGCACGATCCGCAATGAGGAGAGAGGTCATGGAGAAGATATACGCTTATGAAGTGAGGCAGGATGAGAAAAATGTGCTTCAGGAGCTTGCCGAAAAACATGGAATCAAGGTGGTGTGCTCCCCGGAGCTGCTGACGCTGGAGGAGATTCCGCGGCTGGACGCCGGGAGCGGCGTGACGGTGCTCGGGATGGCGCAGTACGGCGAGGCGGAGATGAAGGCGCTGGCAGATCAGAACATCCACTATCTCTCCACGCGGACCATCGGCTACAATCACATCGATCTGGAAGCAGCAAAGCGTCATGGTATACATGTCTGTAACGCCAATTATGCGCCGAACGGCGTGGCGGATTACACCGTGATGATGATCCTGCTCTGCCTGAGGAATTACAAGCAGGCGCTCTGGAGAATGCAGGTCAATGATTTCTCCCTCTCCGGACTGGCCGGCCGGGAGATGAAGGATCTGACCATCGGGATCATCGGAACGGGCCGGATCGGGACGCAGGTCATGAAAAATCTCTCCGGTTTCGGCTGCCGGCTCATCTGTTATGACCAGTATACGAATCCAGCCGCCGCCGAGCTGGCGGAATACGTCAGCCTGGAAGAGCTGTATCGGCAGAGTGATGTCATCTCGCTGCATCTTTCCTTAAGCCCGGAGACCTATCATATCATCAACCACGACTCGATCGCGAAGATGAAGGATGAAGTGGTGCTCATCAACTGTGCCAGAGGCGGCCTGATGGATATTCATGCCCTGATCGACGGCATTGAGCAGGAGAAGATCGGCGCACTGGGACTGGATACCGTCGAGGAGGAGGAGAGCATCGTCCACCGGGATCTGAAGACGGCGATCTTTGCCGACCGGGACATCGCGTATCTGCGGCAGTTCAAGAATGTTGTCTACACCTATCATATGGCGTTCTATACCGATGTGGCTGTGCGAAGCATGGCAGCCTGCGGCATCGAGGGAATCCTGGAGATGGCAGGCGGACAAACCTGCCGGACGCAGCTCTGCTGACCCGAAGAGAATCCTCCGGTCAGCCGGTGCATCATTTCTTTCGTTAGTAGTGCAGCGGACGGAGCCTTTATGCGGCACCGGAAAATCCAGCACCGATTCTACCTACGTATTCGGTGGTTGCATATGATACAATGAAAGGCACGCGGAGCATCGCATGAAACGAAAAGCGTGCAGCGCATCAAAAAAGCCGGGGCTAGCCGCTCCGGCTTTTTTGATGCGCTTTTTGAGGTGGATAATATCCTATTATGCAAGGAAGGCGCGTCCGGCATATCGCCGGGCGCGCCTCCCTTTATGACGAGCAGAGAGATTTTCGTCTCCCTGCTCCATTTTGCGTGACTTTTGATGAATCAGGCAAAGCTCTGCTCGGTTCGATCAATGATCTCGTTCTGCAGCGGCACATCCAGGTTGCGGAAGTAATCGGAGTATCCGGCGACGCGGACGATCAGGTCCTTGTACTCATCCGGATGCTTCTGCGCATCCTTCAGCGTCTCGCGGTCGATGACATTGAACTGAATGTGGTGTCCGCCCATCGCGAAGTAAGCGCGGATCACAGCAGCCAGATTGCTCAGGCCTTCCTCGCCGGCCAGAACCTTCGGGGTGAACTTTTGGTTCAGCAGAGTACCGCCGGTCTGGCAGTGATCCATCTTCGAGCAGGACTTCACGACAGCCGTCGGTCCGTGGGTGTCGGCACCCTTCTCCGGGGAGATGCCCTCGGATACCGGCTTGTGCGCCAGACGTCCGTTCGGGGAAGCGATCATCACATCACCGAAGTAAACATGGCAGGTAGTAGGAAGCATATCCACCTTGTAGATACCGCCATTTACCGTAGGACGGTTGGAGATGTAATCCTTGTACTCATTGAATACAGAGACCATGATATCATCTGCATAGTCGTCGTCATTGCCGTACTTCGGCGTCCGGTTGTGAACCAGATTGTAGATCGCGTCATGACCCACGAAGTTGTCCTTCATGGCCTGGATCAGCTCCGGCAGAGTGAACTTCTGGTGATCGAAGACGTTGTACTTGATGGCGCTCAGGCAGTCCGTGATGGTTCCGATGCCGACACCCTGGATGTAACGGGTGTTGTATCTGGGTCCGCCCGCATTGTAATCCTTGCCCTTCTTGATGCAGTCATCGGTCACGATGGAGAGGAACGGAGCCGGCATCTCTTCGGCGAAGAGCCGCTCGATCACGTAGTTGCCTCTGAGCTTGACGTCGCAGGCATGCTCCAGCTGAGCCTTGAAGGCATTCCAGACATCCTCGTAGCTGGTGAACGTCGCCGGATCACCGGTCTTCGGTCCGAGCTGCTTTCCGGTATTCGGATCCACACCGTTGAACAGAGCGAGCTCCAGGCACTTCGGAATATTCATGTATCCGGTCAGGATATAAGCCTCGGTTCCCCAGGCACCCGTCTCCACGCAGCCGGAGCAGCCGGAGATGCGGGCGTCCTCGATGGACTTGCCGGCATTGAGCTGTTCCTGAATCAGCTCATCGGAGTTGTAGAACGCAGGCTGGCCCCAGCCCTGACGGGCGATCTCGCAGGCTCTCCGGAGGAACTTGTCCGGCGTCTTCTTGGAGATCTGCACGTTGGAGTTCGGCTGATTCTGTCTCATATCCTCCATGCAGTCCAGGATCAGATAGGAGACATCATTGACGCCGTCCTCGCCCTCGCGGGTGTAGCCGCCGGTATTGATGTTGGAGAAATCTACATAGGTGCCGGATTCCTTCAGCGTAACGCCGACCTTTACGGGAGCCGGGCTGTTGAACAGCTTGACCCACAGGCATTCAAGAAGTTCCAGCGCGCGGGTCCTGGTCAGGGTGCCCTCTTTGGTATCCTTCTGATAGAAAGGATTCAGGTGCTGATCCAAACGGCCGGGCGTGAACGCATCCCAGGGGTTCAGCTCAGTGGTGACGGCAAGATGCGTGAACCAGTACATCTGCAGCGCCTGCCAGTAGGTCTCGGGCTTGTGTGCCGGGACAACCGCGCAGTTTGCGGCGATCTGCTCCAGCTCCTTCTTGCGCTCCGGATCCTTGCACCCGGCGGCCTTCTCCAGCGCCAGATCATGGTATCTCTGACCGAGAATCATGATCGCGTCGCAGTCGATCTTCATAGCCTCGAGTTCCTGGAGCTTGTCATATGCCTCCAGATCATTCAGGAAATCCAGCTTGTCGATCTGGTCCTGGATCTCTTTCTTGTAGTCCGCATAGCCCTTGGTGTAGAAAGCACCGCCGCCTGCCGTGTGGCCCGGTCCGCGCTGCTCCATGAACTCGGTGAACATGCCGGCTGCATAGTAATCCCGCCATTCCTGCGTCATGTTGGCCAGGAGATGATCTCTGGTGGCTCTGCCCTTCCAGTACGGGATGATGACGTCTTCCTGCTGCTTGAACTGCTCTTCGGTGACGGTGAAGTTCACCAGCTTGCGGTCATTCATGACCCGCATGTCTTCCAGTGTGTGGCAGCACAGCTCCGGGAACGTCGGGGAGCATTGAGGGTCTACACCCTTCTCGCCGACAAGCAGCTCATCCTCGCCGAGATAGAGGGTCTTCCGGGAGAAATACTCCTTCAGAACCAGGGCTCTCAGCACGGGAACGGATACCTTGCCTTCATACTTCTTATAAACTTCGGTCTCAATCAGAGCGCGCTCCAGGTCCAGATGGGGCTGCGTCTCATGGCTGATCTTCCTCAGTCTCTGCAGACGGGGAGTGCAGCCTCTGGTTGCGTCCTTCTTCAGGGCTTCCGGAGTGGTCATGCTGAAAGAAGTGTCAACAGTTGCCATAACTCTCATCCTCCTATTGATACGTTCGGGAAACCTGCCTTCTGGAACAGGCCCACAAAGTGATCCATATCTTCATTAGACGGAACCCACATCTTTGACTCCTCGTAGGTTCGGTCCAGATTCCTGTACTTGCTCTTGCCCATATCGTGGTAGGCCAGCAGATTGATCTGCAGGGGATCGATATGATTTTCCTTCAGGAAGGAAATGACTTCTTCCATGAATTCGTCACTCGCATTGACGCCGCCGATGGTGGGAATCCGGATGTAGATCCCCGCGCCGGCCGCGGCCAGCTTCTTCAGATTCTCCAGAATGAGGGCATTGTCCACGCCGATGAATTTCTTATGATCCTCGGCATTCATCAGCTTGATGTCGTAGAGGAATACATCCACGTAGGGAAGAATCCTCTCGAATCTCTCGTAGGGAGCGTAGCCGCAGGTGTCGATGTATACCCTGACGTCTGCTTCATGCAGCTTCCGGCAGAGCTCCTCCACAAAATCCATGTTCTGCGTCATCACTTCACCGCCGGAGAGAGTGACGCCGCCGCCGGACTGCTCATAGAAGATCTTGTCCTTCAGCGCTTCCCGGACGAGCTCGTCCACGCTTTGATCCTTGCCGGCAATCTCCCGGGCTTCGTTGAAGCAGGCATCCTCGCAGGCGCCGCAGGCGATGCAGGATGTGCGGTCGAATACCAGATGACCGTCTTCGATGCGGTTGCACTGCTTCGGACATACCGGAATGCAGCGGCCGCAGGACGTGCATTTGTCATGGTAGTAGATCAGCTCCCGGTGGTAGTTCTGACTCTCCGGGTTGTGGCACCACATGCAGCGCAGCGGACATCCCTTGAAGAAGATGGTTGTGCGGATCCCGTCACCGTCATGCGTGGAGAATTTCTGAATGTTAAATATCTGCGGCGCGCTCATGACGCATTACCTCCGTGATCCGTCGAAAATGGCTGATTCCGGCCATCTTGTATCTTCGTGTGTCAAAACTAGACCGCGTTCTAGTTTCTACCCACAATATACATCATTCTCTTATGAAATGCAATGTGAAAACAAGGACGGCTTTAAAAATCTTTGCCGATCGGGATAATTTCCGAAAAATGACATGTCAGGATAAGCAGGTGAATGTGCTGCCGCTGGACTTTCCGTAGACGTCCATGCGGCCTTTCTTTACGCCGCCGATCAGCTGCAGGCCGTATTCGCGGGCGAGCAGCACGCTCTCCGCCGTCGGCGCCTCCTTGCTGACCATGACCGGGATTCCGGCCCGGATGGCCTTTCTGGCCATGTCGACCGGAACGCGGCCGGAAGTGTAGAGCAGGCATTCGGAGCGGTCGATATGATCCCGGAGAGCCATGCCGATGACCTTGTCCACGGCATTGTGCCGCCCGATGTCCTCCGCCTCATAGCGGATGTCGCCGCGAAACATAAGGAAGGCGCTGTGGGAAGAGTGCGTCAGTCGGTGGAGCCGGGTATCCTGCGCAAACCGGTCTTCGAATTTCCAGATCCAGGCAGGCTCCCAGGCAAGGGGCTGAACCGGCTTCAGATCCCGCCGGCCTTCGATCAGAACGTGATTGTCGGTGCAGCAGGTGGGCGTTTCCTCTGCCCTGGAAGGCCGGAACGTCACGCCTTCCCGCAGGATGACCTCCGCGCGGGTGCCCTCCGGGCAGATATACAGGACATCGATGTCGTCCGCGGACTGAATGATCCCTTCCGTGAGCAGGCGGCCGAGGACCAGCTCATGAAGATCCGTCGGCGTGCAGACGATCCGCATGGCATCCTGCTCATTGACCCGCACTGCGAGACGGTTCTCAGTCAGCAGGGTCTTCGCTGCTGCGCGGGAACCTCCGTCTCGGGTGATTTCCGTGACGGGGACCGGGCAGACCTCGGCGGCCTCCCGGGCTTCCCAGGCTTTCCCGGATAATATTGGCTTGTCCATGACATCTTCCTCCTGCTTGTGATTCCTATATTATGATATAGGTGTCATAAGTATGATAACCGGATCGCTACGCTCTACGCGCTCTCGCGATCCTCCCTCAGCTTGGGCTCTCATGTGGCTTCGCCCCATTACGCCCTCGCTGAGGGGGCGTGTCAATAAGTCATTCACCCACTTCTGCACAAGTGCAACGTGGGTGAATGACTTATTGACACTGTTATCATATTATAGAAGGAAGGAGGAGATTCGGCAAATCCCGGTGCTGCGGGAAATGGGCGCAGCGGGACATGATCCGCTCTGAATTGGAAAACTTACAGCGAAAGGACAAAGGGATATATGGAGGAAGAAAAACTGCGCATCCTGCTCAAGGCGGCGGAGAAGGGCAATCTGACGGCAGCGGCCCAGATGCTGGGATACACGCCGTCCGGCGTCAGCCGCGCCATTGCTTCTCTGGAGGCGGAATTCGGATTTCCGCTTCTGATGCGCAAGCACAGCGGGGTTGAGCTGACGGAGGCCGGGCAACGTCTGATGCCGGAGATTCGGGAGATTCTGTATCATCAGGACATGCTGAGACAGAAAGCGGAGGAGATTGCGGGGCTGACCGTAGGAACCGTGACGATCGGAACGGCGTACGGCAGTGCCTGCAGCGCGCTGCAGAAAGCCGTGTCAAAGTTTCGCCGGGATTATCCGGGCATTACTTTTCATCTGACGAGTGGATTCACCACCGCTCTCCATGAGATGCTGGCGAGGCGCGAGCTCTCCCTGATTGTGAGCGGGAGAAGAGGTGATGGTGGTGAGTGGTATCCGCTGATGAAGAGTCCTGTCGTGGCATGGGTGCCTGCGGACTCGAGGTACGCGGGGCAGGATGCGTTTTCCCTTGCGGATGTGGAACAGGCGCCGTATATTGATATTTATACCGGCGTGGATACGGATTCCAAGAGAATTCTTGCCTGGCATCATATCCGGCCGAACATTCAGATGACGGCAAAGGACAGCTACATCGCATTCGCCATGGTGGAGGCGGGGCTCGGCATCGCGCTCAATGAGCGGTGCAACTGCGTCTTCCAGAGTCCCCGCGTCCGGATCCTTCCGGTGGAGCCGGCGGAGAATGTGGAGATCGGGATCGCCTGTCTGCCGGAGCTGTCGCCGGCGGGAAGAAAATTCCTGCCGCTGCTGCGCCGCACGCTGGAGGAGGAGTGGACGACTCTGCCGTTCACCGTGTGAAAAAAGAATAAGAAGTCAGGCGGTTATTTAAGAGATTCAGTGGTTATCAAAAGAGACTCAGTGATCTAAAAGACATTAAATGACTATCCTAAGAAGTTAAGTGATTATCCGAAGATCAGTGATTATCATAAGAAATTCAGTGACTATTCTAAGAAGCTAAGAGGTTATCGTATGAAGGTTTTGATTCTGGGAAATCCCGAGAGAGTGAAGAAATATCTGCCGGATCTTCCGGTGGCGCGTCAGGCGGAGATTACGGTTCTGCTGCTGAATGCGCCGGAGGATGAGGTGATTGCTGCCGGGCGGGACGCGGAGATGGTGGTGGTCGACGCCATCGCGCCATTTACGGCAGATGAGATCCGGCACATGCCGAAGCTCCGGCTGATTCAGTCCGAGGGAGTGGCCTACAATGGCATCGATCTGGCGGCAGCGGCAGAGCGGGGCATCCTGGTGTGCAATCAGCGGGGAGCCAATGCAGCAGCAGTCGCGGAGCACACGGTGATGCTGATGCTGGCGCTGCTCCGGAGCCTGGTGCCCGGATATCAGGAGGTGCTGGCAGGCCGGCAGATTGAGACGAAGGAATATCTGATGGTGCACGGAATCTGTGAACTGTCGGAGAAGAAGGTGGGGCTGATCGGATGGGGAGCCATCGCCAGGGCGACGGCCCGGCTTCTTGTCCCGTTCGGGCCGGAGATCTATTATTGCCGGAGAAGCGGGGAGGACCCCGAAGCAGAGGAGACATACGGCGCGCATTTCCTTCCGAAGGAGGAGCTGACGGCGCAGTGCGATATCGTGAGTCTGCATGTTCCGGTGACGGCAGAGACCACTGGGATGTGCGGGGATGCCTTTTTCCGCCGGATGCAGGAAGGATCGTATCTGATCAATACGGCAAGGGGTGAGCTGGTGGACAATGAGGCGCTCTGCCGGGCGCTCGCATCAGGGAAGCTGCTCGGCGCCGGACTGGATACGCTGGCGCCGGAGCCAGTGCAGAAGGACAACCCGGTGCTGCAGCTGCCGGAGGACGTACGGCGGCGCGTGATTGTGACGCCGCATATCGCCGGTGTCACGAGCGGATTCTTCCGTCGGGCGCACCGCACCATCTGGGAGAACGCGGAGCGAATCGAGCGGGGGCAGGAGCCGGTCAACCTGGTGGCGCTGCCAGCCTCCCATCGGGCGCATTGACCGAGCTGCCTCCGTCCCGTCAGTGCATGGAATGAGCAGTGGGGCTCTGCTGGCTCAATAAAAAGATGCTGACTCAACAAAAAGAGCGGCGCCATTGCCTTGTCTGGGCAATGGATCGCCGCTCTTTCTGTTTCCGGACAATAAGGCGTCTTGCCTTGCCGCTCCATAGAATGAGCTGCTCTTCTGCTCGCTCAGGATGTGGAGCCGGCCGCTCCGGCGAGAAGACGGAAATGGTTCTTCTGATA
Organism: uncultured Lachnospiraceae bacterium; assembly: GCA_902796405.1. Classification (GTDB taxonomy): domain Bacteria; phylum Bacillota; class Clostridia; order Lachnospirales; family Lachnospiraceae; genus UBA3305. The sequence continues at coordinate 17,688 of CADBOY010000070.1, forward strand.
GTCGAGGAGGCCTTCCTTCTTCATCCGTGAGAGTTCTCCGGATACGGCGCTGCGGTCGGCGTTCAGATAGTCCGCAAGCTGCTGACGGTCGAACGGAATATCAAAGTACGAGGAGTGATGGCGGAGACTTTCTGCAGACAGATAAGAGAGCAGCTTCTCCCGCAGCGTGTGCTGCGTGATATGAGTCATCTTGTCATTTAAAGCAAGATTCCGGGAGGACAGCAGAGTCACGAGATTGCGGATGATCTGGCTGTGGAAGGTACAGGCGGAGGAGCAGACGCGCAGAATGTGATCCATGTCGAGAAACAGGATGACGGTGTCCGCGGTAGCCTGCACATTGACGCGCATGGCACCGCCGTGCATCACCGCATAGCTCTCTCCGAAGCATTCGCTGGGCCGCACGGCCGAGATGATGTGCCGGTTCCCCCAGTAGTCATCGCGGGAGATATCGGCACAGCCTTCCAGCACCATTCCTATTTTTCCGGTCGGGTCGCCGACACGGATGATGTTCTCTCTCTTCTCATAGGATCTCTTCTCCGCGTTCAGGCAGCCAAGCATACTGCGCATCTGTTCTTCTTTTACTCCCTGAAACAGATAGGAGTGCATCACCGCATCGGTTTCATTCCGGCTGAGTTGAACCATCATCTTCCTCCTTACGCAGGCTGTCGCCCGGCGGTCTGGTTATTATCGGATGTATATCGGGTCCGTTTCCTATTGTAGCCTGCGGCCGTAGGAATGTCCAGCAACCGGTTTCACGGTGGCCTGTCTCCCCGGCCCGTATTGTGGTATGATAGCAGGCGGCGGCCGGCACAGAAGATGCCGGCCCGGAAGGAAAGAGGAGCTTAGAAGATGAGAGCATTATCCAATCGAACGAGTACATTTACCGATTCCGTGATCCGCCGGATGACGAGAATCTGCAATCAATACGGAGCCGTCAACCTGTCGCAGGGATTTCCGGATTTCGATCCGCCGAAGGCCATCACCGACCGGCTGGCGGAGGTGGCGCATGAGGATTTCAACCAGTACGCCATCACGTGGGGCGCGCAGAATTTCCGCGAAGCCCTCGCCGCCAAGCAGGAGCATTTCTCCGGGCAGCACATCGATCCCAACAGCCAGATCGTCGTCACCTGCGGCAGCACGGAGGCGATGATGGCGGCCATGATGACCGTGGTCAATCCCGGAGACCGCGTCGCCGTCTTCTCGCCGTTCTATGAGAATTACGGGGCTGATACGATTCTTTCGGGGGCGGAGCCCATCTACGTTCCGCTGGTCCCGCCGGACTATCACTTTGATGCGGATGTTCTGGAGGAGGCGTTCCGGCAGGGCGCAAAGGCGCTGATTCTGTGCAATCCGTCCAATCCCTGCGGCCGGGTATTTACCCGCGAGGAGCTGACGGTGATTGCGGACCTTGCGAAGAAATATGACGCGTACGTTGTGACGGATGAGGTGTATGAGCACATCGTCTACGACGGAAGACGACACCTCTACCTGCAGTCATTTCCCGGCATGGAAGAGCGGACGATTGTCTGCGGATCTCTGTCCAAGACCTATTCCATCACAGGATGGCGGCTCGGCTACACGATTGCCTCGCCCGGGATTACGGAGCGGATCAGGAAAGTGCATGACTTCCTGACGGTGGGCGCCGCCGCGCCGCTGCAGGAGGCCGTCATTCCCGGCCTGAAGTTTGGCGACGATTACTACGAAGGGCTGGCTGCGGAATATCAGCGCAAAAGAGATCTGTTCCTGAAGGGGCTGGATGATCTCGGCCTGGTGCACAATGTCCCGGAGGGCGCCTATTATGTCATGATTGACGTCTCCTCGTTCGGGTACGAGAGCGACCTTGCGCTCTGCGAGGAGCTTGCCCGGGTCGTGAAGGTGGGAGCAGTACCTGGTTCGAGCTTCTTCCATGAGCCGGAAAACCGCTACATCCGGATGCATTTTGCCAAGAAGGATGAGACGCTGCGCGCCGCGCTGTCCAATCTGCAGGATATCGGAAAGCTCCGCCGGTAAACGGACCGGAGAAGTACAGAGGCCCCGACCGGGATTCGCCGGCCGGGGCCTCTGCGTGACTATAGGGTTATCATCAGATATAGCACTGGTTGTCGACATCGAATACGCCGCGTGTCGTGAGGCGGATCGACGGAATCACTGGCAGGCTCATGAACGAGAGGGTCATGAAGGGATCGATGCCGCGGTTTACACCGAGGGCGAAAGCCTTCTTCTTGGCGTCCTCGAGCTCCTGGTTCACCTGCGGAAGAGGTTCGTCGCTCATCAGGCCGGCAATGGCAAGAGGCAGGCCGCCGAGCACCTTTCCGCCCTCGGTCACGGTGATGCCGCCATGCTGCTGAACAATCTGGTTGGCCGCAAATGCCATCTCCTCATCGGATACGCCGACCACGATGATGTTGTGGGAATCATGGGAAATGCTGGTTGCCACGGCTCCGCGCTTCAGTCCGTATCCCTTCAGATATCCGATGCCGATGTGGTGCGTGTTCCTGTGGCGCTCGATAACGGCAATCTTGACGATGTCCTGCGCAGGATCCGTATGGCTGGCGTAGCCCTCGTCGGTCGTTGTCAGCTCGTGTGGGACCATGCCGATCACGGCGCGGGGGCGCTTCAGGGCGAAGTCCTCCGCCGTCAGGGTCTGGACATGGAAGGTGTCATGGGCGCGCTGAATCAGGTACGGATCGATGACAGGCTCCGCGAAGGGCTCCAGAATGCCGTCGTGGTACATGCAGACGCCCTTCTTGTAGACGGTTTCTACATGGAAGTCCTGGAAATTGTCGATAATCGCGAAGTCGGCGAGGTATCCCAGGGCAATGGCGCCGCGGTTGTTCAGCAGGAAATACCGGGCAGCGTTGCAGCAGGCGACTTTGACGGCGAGAACCGGATCCGCGCCCAGAGCGATCGCCTTGCGGATGATGTAGTCGATGTGCCCCTTTCCGAGGAGATCGTTCGGGTGCTTGTCGTCGGTGCAGAACATGCAGCGGTCGGCGTACTTCGGCGTAAGAAGCGGCATCAGGGCCTCGAGGTTCTGCGCTGCTGTCCCCTCCCGGATCATGATGAACTGGCCGAGCTCGAGCTTCTCGAGAGCCTCTTCGAAGGAAGCACACTCGTGGTCGGTGTAGACACCGGCGGAGACATAGGCATTCAGCGCCTTGCCGGTCAGGCCCGGTGCATGGCCGTCGATCTTCTTGTGGTGCGCCTGTGCGGCGACGATCTTCTGCACCACTTCTTCATCCGCGTGTGTAATCCCCACATAATTCATCATTTCCGCGAGCCCCTGAACGCGGGGGTGGTCATAGTAGCTGTCGATGGCCCGGTAGTCCAGCACGGCGCCGGATTCATCGAGCGGCGTCGCCGGGACGCAGGACGGCAGCATGAAGCGGACATCCACCGGAAGTCCTTCGGTGGCCTGCACCATGTATTCGATACCGTCGGTTCCCATCACGTTTGCAATTTCGTGCGGGTCGGTCACGACCGTTGTCGTGCCGTGCGGCAGAACCGCCTTGACGAACTCCGTTGGCGTGACCAGGGAACTTTCGAGATGGATGTGGGCGTCGAGAAAGCCGGGGCAGACGATCTTGCCGCTCACGTCGACCTCCTTCGCGCCGTGGTAATCCCCGATTCCGACGATCAGCCCCTCCTTCACGGCGATGTCGCCGGTGCGCAGCTCATTGGAGAAGACGCTGACATAGGTGGCATTCTTCAGCACCAGATCGGCCGGTTCCTCCCCGGAAGCCGCCCGGATGATGCGCTGCTTCTTCAGCAGTTTGCGGTTGATTTTTCCTGTAAAGCTCTCTGACATATTCGGCCCTCCTGCGGACAGACCGCATGGCAGACGGCCGTTCGCTCCGCAGGTGACTTTTTTCCGGCCGCGGAGAGGGCCGTCTGTTTGTCCGGAAGAATCTCGCTTCCGGACCGGCAGATTCCGGCTATTTTTTCTCAGTATAGCATCCCCAAAAGATTTTTCAAATATTTGCGAGAATCGCAGAGGAATTATTGCGAAATATCCATGAGAGTCTCGGCGGTGAGGTCCGCGAATTCCGCCGGCAGGAGGTAGGCGCACCGGTGCCCGCCCGGAAAATAGCACAGCTCGCAGGCGAGGCGCTCGGCGAGGATGCGTGCCGTTTTCCAGCGGTGGGTTCCCCAACTGTCTTCCCCGATGCCGATCGCCAGCGGGAAACCAGCCAGCCTTTCGGTATCTGCCTCCCAGGTGAAGGCCGGCACGAATTCGTGGCGCAGAAAATTCATGGTGTCGCGCAGAAGCCGCGACGCTTCTTCCCTGGATACCGCCCGACCGTTCGCCTGCGGTTCTTCGGGGCCGATCAGAGAGGTAAAATGCCGGATGGCCTGCCCGGGTTTCCCGGCTTCGATCAGCCGCCGGGCTTCGGCGATGTCCCTGGCAGCGGGGTCATCCGCGGGAATCAGCGTCCCTGCGACCGGCTCATGGAGAAGCGCGGCGCGCACCAGCTCCGGATGATTCTGGATCAGCTGGAGGGCGATTGCCCCGCCTGCGCTGTGAGCCGCCAGGAAGACCGGGGAGACGGAATTCGGCTGTACCGGCTCCTCAGAGGGATGTGGTGTCTCGGAGAGATGTGGTATTTCGGCAGGATGTGATGTCCCGGAAGGATGAGGTGCAGCGGAAGGA
>CADBOY010000071.1 GCA_902796405.1 uncultured Lachnospiraceae bacterium
ATCACCATTGATGTTGCCTATCGGTATTTTACGACGGACAGAAGAAGCTTCATCTGCGCGGACACGCCTGGCCATGAAGAGTACACCAGAAATATGGCGTGCGGTGCCTCCTTTGCGGAGCTTGCCATCATCCTTCTGGACGCAACAAAGGGCGTTCTGGTACAGACGAGAAGACATGCACGGATCTGCGCTCTGATGGGAATCCGTTACTTTGTCTTTGCGGTGAACAAGATGGATCTGGCCGGGTATTCGGAGGAGAGGTTCCGGGAGATCGAAAGACAGATTCAGGATCTGCGCAGAGAACTGGATCTGTACCATATTGTGATCATTCCGGTCTCAGCGACAGAAGGAGACAATATTACGAAGCGGTCCGGGAACATGGACTGGTACAATGGTCCGGTTCTTCTCGACTATCTTGAGACGGTGGATACGGGCAGCGCGGAAGAAGACGGCGCGGGATTTTATATGCCGGTTCAGAGAGTATGCCGCCCAAATCATGAATTCCGGGGCTTCGAGGGACAGATCGAGCACGGCAGTGTCAGCGTGGGTGATGCTGTCCGCTCTCTTCCGAGCGGGGAAGAGGCTCATGTGAAGAGCATTCTCCTGACGGACCGGAATGTGACTCATGCTGAGGAAGGACAGCCGGTCACGATTCAGCTGGACCGCGAGGTGGATGTCTCGCGCGGCTGCGTCATCGAATCCGGGACAAGCCTTAAGACGTCCGATTCCTTTAAAACCGAGATCCTGTGGATGGACGATGAGGATCTGGCCGTCGGCAAAAATTTCATGGTGAAGCTGGCAACGAAACTCATCCCTGGCATTGTGACGTCGATCGAATATGCGATTGACGTAAATACCGGAGAAAAGAAAAAGGTGGATGTTCTCCGCAAGAATGAGATCGCTCTTGTGACCATTGCGGTGACGGAACCGGTGATTGCTGCTCCCTTTGTCAACTATCGCACCATGGGAGAGCTGATCCTGATTGACAGAATCAGCAATATGACCTCAGCGTGCGGTGTGATCCGGTCACTGGGAGACAAGAAGAAGATCAGGCATCATGCTGATCGGGATTCCCGGAGTGCTCTGAACTGGCAGACCCCTATGGTCATTGAATTTGATCCGGAAGAGGATGGTACGGATGCGGATACCATTGCTGAGGCAGAGTATATGCTGGTCCGCAATGGAAGACACACGTACTTCTATCAGCCGGCTGCCGGAGAGAATTATGCGAAGGTAGTTGCTTCCCTTTATGATGCCGGACTGATCGTGCTTCTGGTGCTTGGCAGCAAGTCCAGGACGGATGACGTGCTTGCGGATGATGAGCACGATAAGACGTGGAAGTCCATCGGTGGCGGAGCCACGAGCTCAGAAGAGATTTATTCGAAGATCTTCCAGCTGACAACAGCAGGACTGACGATCGATAAGAATAACTGGATTATCTGAGGTGCTGCCTGATGTGCCGCCTCTTTCCACTGCGGCAAGAATTCAATATGGAATCATGGCGAATGCTCTTTTTCTGCAGACTGACTCTGACTTGTAATCAATAATTAGAGGGATTACAATGTATGTACAGATAGTGTGTACACAAGAGAGGAGGCTGCCATGACCATTACCCGCGTTTTTCAAAATGGAAACAGCCAGGCTTTACGCATCCCGCAGGATATGAGAACGGACAAACGGGAATATTATATTCAGAAGGTTGGTGATACTTACATTGCCTATCCTGCCGATGATCCATGGACAACCGTCCGCCAGGTGATCGGCTCTTTCCCGGATGATTTCATGTCAGATCGGAATCAGCCTTCCCTTTCTGACGAACCGAAGCGGGAGGATCTGTAATGTATCTTCTGGATACGAATGTTTGTGTCTACTTCATAAAGAATACGTATCCAGCGCTGACCAGAAGATTCCTGAACCACGATCCGTCAGAACTTTTGATTTCTTCTGTTACGGTTTTTGAATTGGAGTACGGAGCAGCAAAAAGTCACTGGGGTGAAAAAACACATAACAATATGCTTCTGTTTCTTGCTCCATTCAAGATTCTGCCCTTTAATACAGATGATGCTTTTATGGCAGGAAAAGTTCGTGGAATGCTGGAACGAGAGGGCCAGATGATCGGGTCATATGATTTTCTTATTGCCGCGCAGGGACTTGCCAGAGGGCTTACGGTAATCA
>CADBOY010000072.1 GCA_902796405.1 uncultured Lachnospiraceae bacterium
AGGCAGAAGGCAGTGTTGAATCTTCTGCTCGATAAGTACGAGGGCAGCCGTACTTACAAGGGAGAAAACCATGTGCACCAGTCCTTTGGCATCGCTCCCTCGCAGGTGTATCCAAACTACGAGGATAATTTTGAACCTGTGGCCGATGTCCAGCTCTTTGAAGAGGAGATGAGAGAGCTGGAAGAACAGCGACTGGTGCTGCTCTCCTGGAAATCGAATGCCATTGTGAAGATTGGCGCGGCAGCGGAAAGCCTGCCGGAGTATTACCGCATTCTCCATCGGAAACCTCTGGCGGATGAAATTGCCTCACAGAGAGAATTCTTTCAGAGATGGCTCGGACATGGTGAGCTGACGGACCGATTCTGTCTGGCTCAGCTGAACAGGCTTTCGAATGGGCGCAAGGTTCAGTATCCGCCGGAAACAGCGGAGCCCATTTTAAACCTTCTAGTGCGGATCGGTTCAAACCGGGAGGACATCCTGGAGAGAGAACTGTCCATTGCCGTGCTGGGCGACAGCAAACTCTTCGGGCAGAAGTACCGCACGCGGGTATGCAGGATCATGGAGGAGTATGGAGATTACAAAGCGCTGTTAGCCGATATCGATGACAAGCGGGAGCAGGAGATAGTCCTGCTGGAGGAACATCAGGTCTATATGAATCCTTCCTATATCTACATCAAAGGAAACGGCACGATCCGCTTCGCGGGAAATAAAAACATAACACTGCGGGCAGATCTGCCGATGGCATTACCAACCCAGACTCTGCAGCAGGTGGAGGAGTTCCGGGTAGAGGCAGATGCCATTATGACGATAGAAAACCTGACATCCTTCAACCGCCTGCAGAAAGAGAGCTGCTTTCTGATCTACCTCTCCGGCTATCACAACACCCTGAAACAGCGGATGATCCAGAAGCTGGCAGAAGATAATCCCCAGGTGAAGTGGCTCCACTTTGGCGATATCGATCCGGACGGGTTCCTGATCCTGGAAAACCTGAAGAGAGGAACCGGCATTCACTTCGAACCATACGCCATGGGAATCCCGGAACTAAAAGAGTACCGAAACTACACAAAGCCGCTACAAAAAAACGATATTGCCAAGGCAGAAAACCTGGCAGGAGCCGGATTATATCGCGATACAGTTCTCTATATGCTGCAACACAACTGCAAACTTGAGCAGGAGATCGTTAGCTGGATGGGGTGATCTCATCTCGGTCTGATTGACATCTACTCAGCGCATGAAGAAGGTACGGGAAGAGCAAGGGAAAAGTAATAGAATCCGCGGCATGTGCTATAATAAGCGCATTATCAGCAGGAGAAAAGTTCATTGGAAATTATCGTCACCATTTTCCGGCAGGTCGTCATCATGTTCCTCCTGTCCGGCGTCGGGTATCTGATGTTCAGGGGGAAGAAGATCAGCCTGGAAGGCAGCAGGAATCTTGGCAATATTCTGCTCTATCTTTCTCTTCCCTGTGTCATCATCAACGGCTTTCTGGTGGAGAAGACCCCGGAGCGCCTGGCAGGGCTTGGCATCAGCGCTGTGATGGCTCTGATCATTCTGCTTGCTTCCATGCTCTTATCGAGGCTTATCCTCGGAAGGAACGCCATTGAAAATTTTGCCGGGGCATTCTCCAATCCCGGCTTTTTTGGTGTACCACTGATCACGTCTACTCTGTCCAATGGCGCCGTTTTCTATATCGCGGCCTTCATCGCTTTCCTCAATCTGCTGCAGTGGACTTATGGCGTATCACTGCTGGAGCGGGCAGACGAGCAGGGGAATGTGCCCGGCTTCCGTGAGAATAGCGGGAACATTGCCCGGAAAGCTGACTTTAGAAAACGATGCAAGGCCATGACGGTAAAGCTTATCAAAGCGCCCTTCATGATCGCGATTCTGATCGGCCTTTTCTTCTTCCTGACGGGCATTCCCATGCCCTCCGTGGCCGGAAAATGCATCGGATATATCGCAGACCTCAACACGCCGCTGGCCATGTTCACTATCGGAATATATCTGGCGCAGACCGACGCTCTGAAAATGTTTGGAAAGCCCAGACTTTACCTGGTTTCTGTGGTCCGCATGATCGCTTGTCCTCTGGCGGCGATGCTGCTGCTCGGCCTTGTGCCGGATACGTTGATCGAACTCAAAATAGCGATCCTTATCGCCTCGGCCTGCCCGGTCGGCAGCAATGTGGCCGTCTATGCCCAGCTTCATGATAGTGACTACGCCTGCGCAGTGGAGACCGTCGCACTCTCCACGATCCTTTCCATTGTCACGCTCCCCCTGATCATCGGGTTCGCATGGATGGTGTGGTGATTTTTGCACTCATAGATATCCATCTCAAGCCGTCTCTCTGTGCTGGCAGTATTTCGTGCCGCAGCACACAGCGAACCAGGATAAGGCTCTTATTGACCACAGGATGGTCACCGGAAAGCCCGGCAGACCTTTCCGAAGATTCGGAAGGCATCGCGGCCAGGATGCACCGGAATCGGATCATATCTCTGATTCAGCGAAATCAGAAATGTTCCGTCACTGCCATTCTTAAGTTTCTTGATATACGCATTGTCATTGAGCGAGAAGATTCCGATCTCCCCGTCATCCAGCGTCTCCTGCCGATGCACGAAAACCATTTCATGATCATGGAAAAGCGGTTCCATGCTGTCCCCGCTGATCGTGACGGCAAAGTCGGCGCCTTTTGCATCTTTTGAGGGCACTTCGATGGTTGTGTAATAATCGGAATCAAGAAAATCTCCATGTCCGGCGGATACCCTTGCGTCGTAGAGCCGCAGGCGGATCATGGAAGAGCTGTCAGCAGGATCTGACAGCGGGATCACGTTCGTTTCCTTGACGTAGCTTACCGGGTGAATCAGCATGTCGATATAGGCGAGTGCTTTTTGTTTCCCTTCGTCATTCAACATGGCAAGCGGGTTGTTTGGATTACTGCCAAAATATTCCTCCAGGCAGTCCGGAATCTGCAGAATCCGGCACACATGCAGGAAGACCCGCGCAGAGATCTCATTTCTCCCGGTCTCCCAGGCGGAAACGCTCTTGGAACTGACATCAATGCCGTCTTTCTGAAGCCTGTCTGCAAGTTCTATCTGTGACATGTGCGCCATCTTCCGGTAGGATGTGATGATTGCGCCGATCTCTTTCATGTGACACCTCTTTTTTCTGGTCCCGGG
>CADBOY010000073.1 GCA_902796405.1 uncultured Lachnospiraceae bacterium
AGGGCAGAACATCCGGATGAGATGCAGTGACCGGCAGTTCCGATCACCCGCGGATGGCGAACCGGTGCCCTTCTTGACAAGGGGAAGCCGCATCGTTAAAATGTCAGATGTATATGGCGGCGGTAAGAAGTATTACGACATGCATGCCGCCAGGCACATGAAAAACCAGCAGCGAAAGGGAGAACAATCATGAAGATGAAAAACAAAGCAGCAGCCGGGCTTCTTGCCCTGCTGATGGCTGCATCACTGACGGCGTGCGGAAGCAGCAGTTCCGGATCAACAACGACGGCTGCCGGTGAGACGACAGCAGCCGGTGGAACGACGGCAGCAGCGGCGGAGACGACCACTTCGGCGGAGACCACTACGGCAGCAGATACCACCGCAGCAGCAGAGACCACTGTGTCGGCGTCCAGCGCGGCACAGACCACTGGTGCTGCCACCGCGGGAGATCTCAAGACCGTGGAGGCCGGTGAACTTCACATGGCGACGAATGCCGCATTTCCGCCTTATGAGAGTGTCGGCGATGATGGCAATTTTGAGGGAATCGATGTAGAGATCGCTCAGAAGATCGCCGACAAGCTGGGACTGAAGCTCGTCATTGACGATATGGATTTCGGCTCCGTTGTCACTTCGGTTCAGACCGGCAAGGAAGATATTGCGATGGCTGGCCTTACCGTCACCGATGAGAGAAAGCAGAACATTGATTTTACGGATTCTTACGCGACGGCAGTTCAGGTCATCATTGTTCCTGAAAATTCCGACATCAAGACGGTGGACGATCTGCAGGGCAAGAAGATCGGCTGCCAGGAAGGAACCACCGGATATCTGTACTGCTCGGATACCCCGGAGAACGGCGGCTACGGAGAAGAGAATGTCACGGCATTCCCGAGTGGAGCCAACGCGGTTCAGGCACTTCTGACCGGAAAGATCGACTGCGTGGTTATCGACAACGAACCCGCAAAGCAGTATGTGGCGGAGAATGAAGGGCTGAAGATCCTTGACACGGAGTTTGTCTCGGAAGAATATGCCATTGGCGTCAGCAAGGACAACAATGGCCTGCTGACCGCGGTCAACAATGCACTGGATGAGCTGAAGGCCGACGGTACGGTACAGTCCATCATTGACAAGTACATCAAAGCGGACTGATCGAGGCTTCCGTCTGCGGGCGCTGTTGAGGTTCGCATGAATATGAGGGGCGGCATTCATACCGTCCCTCATTCTGAATATACGCTCAGCTGATCCATTCAGCCGGCTACCGGATTTTCGCTCTGACAGCAGGACAGTTCTATGCCGCAGACAGAGAAAGTGCCGCCTGAAGGTGATTCCTGATTCAGGAGACAGAGAAGGCTGGCACGGGGAGTGCCAGAATGCAGGACAGATCCCTGCAGCGAGATTCCTCGCGGAACATGGCGGGAAAGGAATAACAGGCAACATGGAGAAAATCCAGCATAATTTTTACCAGAGCTTTATTGAGGGCGGACGCTGGCAGATGTACCTGAAGGGCGTCGGCGTCACACTGGAGATTGCCGTCTTTGCTCTGATCATCGGCATCGTTCTCGGTATTCTTGTCGCTCTTGTGAGAACCAGCAGTGATCAGCGCCGCCCGGGGACCCACAATGCCCCTCTCAGCGTGCTGAACGTGATCTGCAAGATTTATGTCACCGTGATCCGGGGAACACCAGTGATGGTACAGCTCCTGATCATGTATTCTGTTATTTTCATGCAGTCCAGAAATTCAATCGGCGTAGCCGTTCTGACCTTCGGAATCAATTCCGGAGCCTATGTCTCCGAGATCATACGGAGCGGTATTATGTCAGTAGATCCCGGCCAGATGGAAGCAGCCCGCTCTCTGGGACTGGGATACCGGCAGGCCATGCAGCACGTTGTGATTCCTCAGGCAATCAAGAACATCCTTCCGGCTCTCGGCAATGAGCTGATTACCCTGCTGAAGGATACCTCCATCGTCACGGTCATTGGCGTGCGCGATCTTACCAAAGCCGCACAGCTGATACAGGGGAAGACGTATCAGGCTCTGTTTCCGTACTTCGGTATCGCCGCCATCTATCTCGTGCTGGTCATGATTATCGCGAAGCTGATCGGCAATCTGGAGAGGAGGATGAGAGCAAGTGATCGACGTTAAGGATCTCCACAAGAGTTTCGGGAACAATGAGGTGCTCTGCGGCATCACAGAGCATATTGACAAGGGCGAGAAGGTCGTCATCATCGGCCCGTCCGGTTCCGGTAAATCCACCTTTCTCCGCTGCCTGAATATGCTGGAAACTCCGACGTCGGGCAGCATTCTGTTCAAGGGAACGTCACTGACTGATCCGAAGACCGACATCAATATGCTGCGGCGGAAGATGGGAATGGTATTCCAGCATTTCAATCTCTTCAATAACCTGAATATCATGGACAATATGACTCTGGCCCCGGTCAGCCTGAAGCTGATGACGAAAGAGCAGGCGCAGGAAGAGGCGGTTCGGCTTCTGAAACGGGTGAATCTGGAGGACAAGGCACAGGCTTATCCGTCCCAGCTATCCGGCGGACAGAAGCAGCGAATCGCCATCGTTCGGGCGCTTGCCATGCATCCGGAAGTGATGCTGTTTGATGAGCCGACATCGGCGCTGGACCCGGAGATGGTCGGCGAGGTGCTTGAGGTCATGAAACAGCTTGCCGATGAGGGCATGACCATGGTAGTTGTGACGCATGAGATGGGATTCGCCCGTGAGGTCGGCAGCCGCGTGCTGTTTATGGACGGCGGGAAGATTGCGGAGGAAGGAACTCCGCAGGAGATATTCGGTCATCCGAAAAATCTGCGGACGCAGGATTTCCTCTCCAAGGTACTGTAATGATGTGCGCTGCCGCCTGACTGGATCGGGAAGATGGCAGCGCGTTTTTGGGTTCATGATGAAAGAAAGTAAGATTCGTCTCCATCTCCGGTTCTTCGGCAGAGTACAGGGTGTTGGATTCCGCTGGACAGCGGTAAATGCGTCACAGATGCTGGATCTCACGGGCTGGGTGGAAAACCGGAGCGACGGAAGTGTTGAGATGGAGGTTCAGGGAGAAGAACCGGATATCCGGCGACTGATTGACACTTTGCGGCGCGGAAGGTACATTGATATTCAGAAGATTGATCGGTTCGCCATGCCGCTTGCTGAACATGAGTATGGATTCCGTGAGCGGGGCTGGTGAAGAAGCACTTGTGCAGTCAGCCGGAAACGGTACCAGGAGAGAAACATCGTGCAGAAACAAACGGGATTGAAGCGGTCTGTACGATCCCGGAAATTGGCACATCAGCAGTGCGGCGCGTGGCTATGGCACGCGGAGCCAGCGGGCTTACGCCAAAACCAGTATATGTCCTGATGAGTTTCAGATGTCAGGTCGTGAGGAGGAGAGAGGATGAGATTCCCTGAATTTCTGCCACATGGCGGAACCATTGCATTTGCGGCTCCCTCGTTCGGATGTGCCCAGGAGCCGTATCGGACGGCATTTGAGCATGCTGCGGATGTCTTCCGCAGCATGGGGTATACCTGCCGGTTTGGTCCGAACTGTTATGAACACTCTGGAACGGGAATCAGCAGTTCGCCCCAGTCCTGCGCGGAGGAATTCATGGATCTCTATGAGGATCCGGAATGCGATGTGATTCTTTCATGCGGAGGCGGCGAGCTGATGTGCGAGATCCTTCCGTATCTGGATTTCGGAAGGCTTTCGGCGGCGCATCCCAAGTGGTTTATGGGCTACTCCGACAACACCAATCTCAACTTCCTTCTGCCCACGATCTGCGATACTGCCGCAGTCTATGGCCCGAATGCTCCGGCGTTTGGTATGGATCCTTGGCATCCGGCCATTGATGATGCCATGAAACTCCTGACGGGAAAGAAGAGAAAGTTTCACAGCTACGACAGATATGAGACGGATTCGCTGCGGGATGAAGAACATCCGCTGGCGCCTTATCATGCCGTGGTACCAGCGATACATCGCGGATGGCCGGAGGAGGACGCCCAGATGCACGGCCGTCTCCTGGGCGGCTGCCTGGACTGCCTTCAGGTTCTGTGCGGGACGAGATACGACAGAGTCAGGGAGTTCAGGAAGAGGTATCGCGGCGATCGGATCCTGTGGTTCCTTGAGGCCTGCGATCTGAATGTATTTGGAATACGCAGGGCACTCTGGCAGATGAAAGAAGCCGGCTGGTTTGATGGAGCCGGAGGATTCCTGATCGGAAGGCCGGCAAATGGTGGTGAGATGTTCGGGCTGGATCATGTCCGGGCGGTTACGGAGGTACTGGGTGATTTCGGCGTTCCGATCTTCCTGGACCTGGATATTGGTCATCTGCCGCCTCAGATGCCATTGGTGAACGGCGCGCTGGCCGATGTGATGAAGAAGGGGAATGATGTGGAAATTTCCATGCGGTTGGGAAAGTCGGCGGAACGCGCTCTGCTGGTTCACCGCAGGAGATCCGGGAGCACGGGAAGTGCACCGAATCCGCCTTCTGCGGTCTGAACAGATTTTTGCGAAATACCCGTTAGATCGGGGAAGTCGGACCTGCGATCAGAGCCGGTATACCGGCCTTGATGGATAAGGAAGAATCTTTGCTTTGAAGATATTGCCTGTATTTACCTGTATTTAATGGTAATGAAGCATTTTCCTCATAAAGATGCCGCAGGAACCGAACTGGTTCCTGCGGCATCTGACGATATGACTCAGCATCTGAGACTTCGACTCAGTATCTGGAGAAATGCCCTGGGTGCTGCCGGATATCGTTCCTCATCCGGCGAAATCGCCTGTTATCTGGCACAATCATTCGGCATCCTTGGCTGCCTGAATGAAATCCTGCACTTTCTCGGGGTCTTTTCCCTTGTGGCTGCGGAACTCTACGCCGATGGAAGCATCCACCGCATCAGGCCGCACTACCCGGATGGCATACTGCACATTGCCGGGAGTCAGGTCTCCGCCGAGTATCTTTTTCTTTCCTCCCAGGTTCAGTCCCGACAGGGAGGTCCAGTCAAAGTGGCTGCCGCTTCCGGGTTCTGCTGCTTCAAACAGAAAAGCGGAGACGGAATCACAGTTTTTCCACCTCTCCACTTCGCTGAGGTTTCTTCCGTTGATGACGCGAATGATCGGAATCCGGACGTTCTCGGTTTCCCTCTCCGTGAGTCTGCCGTGAACCTGAATCCGGTCAAAGCCGGCATCCTCAATCTGTTTGATCTGTTCTTCCGTGGGAGATACAACCACAGCTGTGCGGATGATATTCTTGCGCAGCTCCGCTGAGATCGCGGCTGCCTGCTTGATGGTAATGTTGTGCGGATTTTTTGGACTGAACAGTACAAATCCTGCATAGTCGGCACCGCTGTTGTTAAGGTAAGATGCTTCCCGAGGATCTGTCAGACCACAGATCTTAACCAGCATGTTATCGCCTCACTTTCAAAAGTGCCGCGGATAAGGGGAATGACCGGCGGGAAAACTCCGCCATTAACGGTAACCGGCTGATTTCTTATATCCGTGAATAGAATTGAAATACAATTTATCTCTGTTTATATTTTATGTTATAAAATTTAAATGTCAACCCACATATATTACAGCAAATTCAAATAAATGCACAAATTCAGGTATCGGCTGCCAATAGGAAGAAATGGACCGGATTGCCCTGCGGAAAGGAAGACAAATGCAGTCATTTTTCAATTTTGACGGAAATATTCTGCTCTGGATTCAACAGTATCTGCGTCAGCCATGGCTGACCCCTGTCATGAAATTCATCACGGCTCTGGGAGATTATGGCCTGATCTGGATTATTCTGACATTGATTCTTCTCATTCGCCGCCCTACCCGCAAGATCGGCCTGCAGTGCGCCATATCGCTGATTCTCACCTCACTGGTTGTGAACGTGGGGATCAAACCAGCTGTTGCCCGGGTCAGGCCGTATGAGATGATTCCGGGACTGACGCTGCTCGTGCGGCGTGCTTTGGATTATTCCTTTCCGTCCGGGCATTCTGCGGCATCTTTTGCCGTGGCCTGGGTGATTTTCCGGAATGCACCGAAAAAATACGGCATACCAGTTCTGATTCTTGCCGTTCTGATTTCCCTGTCCCGGCTCTATGTCGGAATCCACTATCCGACGGATGTCCTCTGCGGGATTCTGATCGGAATCTTCTTTGCCTGGTTGTCCATGAGATTATTCCGGAAACGGAGCAGAAAATCTGCCCGGTGAAGCATAGCCGTGAAAGAGTGTCTGTTCCTGCAGGACAGCCAGTGAGGTATCCGTAATATTGTGATATGACGGGACCGCCGAAATTTGCTCAATTTTTCCTGCTTTGTATTTCCTGGTAAACAGTTTTTATCCTTCCGCGAGGGCATAAAAAAGATATAATTTTTACTAAATAGTGTATGAATTAGCGGGAAATCGTGACAAATATTAAAAAATCGAATTGTTACGAATTTGAGGCGAAAGAAGAAACATCGGAATTGAACCATCATATTGTTCATCCTGGTTTCCTGAAAAAAACAAAAAGACCTGAAAATCTGCACATTTATATCTTCGATAAAGGAAAATTACAGCTGCCGCACTTGATTTGACAATTATCTGCCCCGGTGCTATATTCGCGGGGCAGGTGACCTGCTGCGCACCGTTTCCGTCAGCCCGCTTGTCCATTTATGGCGGCGCATTACCTGATGGTGACAGAGGGGTGCCGCTTCCGGCAGTTCACCGATCCGTTTACTGACCGAAGGAGATACTATGATGAGAACATATGCCAAATCGACCAAGCTGGATCATGTTTGCTACGACATTCGCGGACCGATTATGGATGAAGCCAATCGGATGATTGCCGCCGGAGAGGAGATCCTGAAGCTGAACATCGGCAATCCGGCGCCATTCGGATTCCGTGCTCCGGATTCCGTGGTCGAAGCGATGAAAAATCGCCTGACGGATACCGAAGGGTATTCGGATTCCCGTGGTCTTCCTGCGGCGCGCGAGGCAATCCTGGAATATGCCAGGAAGAAAAATCTGCCGAATGTCAGTATGGAGGATATCTATACGGGAAATGGCGTCAGTGAGCTGATCACGATGTCCATGCAGGGCCTGCTCGATGCAGGGGATGAAGTTCTCGTACCTTCTCCGGATTACCCTCTGTGGACGGCGTCCGTCACTCTGGCCGGTGGCACAGCGGTTCACTATCTCTGTGATGAAAAGTCGGACTGGATGCCGGATATCCAGGATATGAGAAGCAAGGTCACAGACCGGACGAAGGGCATTGTGGTCATCAATCCGAATAATCCGACCGGTGCTCTGTATCCGAAGGAACTGCTCGAGCAGATCGTGCAGATCGCCAGAGAGCATCAGCTGATTCTGTTTGCCGATGAGATCTATGACCGCCTGGTGATGGACGGCCGTGAGCACACGGCACTTGCTTCACTGGCACCGGATCTGCTGACGGTCAGCATGAATGGACTGTCCAAGTCCCATCTGCTTGCCGGCTATCGGTGCGGCTGGATGTGTCTTGCCGGCAGAAAGGATTATGTCAAAGGGTATATTGAAGGGCTGAATCTGCTTTCATCGATGCGCCTCTGCTCGAATGTACCAGCGCAGTCACTGATTCCTGCTGCTCTCGCTGACACGGAGTCCACGAAAGAAATGCTTGTCCCCGGCGGGCGGGTGTATGAACAGCGGGAATTCATCTACCATGCGCTGAATGAAATTCCCGGCGTGTCGGCGGTGAAGCCGAAAGCTGCGTTCTACATCTTCCCGAAGATTGACACAGAGCGCTTCGGCATCACGGATGATGAAAAATTCGCGCTGGATTTCCTGAAGGCGGAGCACATTCTCGTCACGCAGGGAGGCGGTTTCCACTGGGAGAAGCCGGATCACTTCCGCATTGTGTATCTTCCGAAACTGGATGTGCTGAAGACAGCAGTGGAGCGGCTGGCGGAATTCCTGTCTGACTATCATCAGAATGGCTGAAGCAGCTGGCTGGATAAAGCATCTGGATAATCCGCACAAAAAAACGAAAAACAGGTAGTGACGTATGAGGTAGTGATGCATGGCAGAAAACCGCCCGCGGCCCGGTGTTCCGGACTGCGGGCGGTTTTCGCAGCGCCTGTTTTATCCCTTGCGGCACCGCTTGTTTTTTCTTACTGCGTCTCGGTCTTTTCCTCTTCAGGAGCAGGATCGGAAGGAGCCAGCAGCTCATCATAGAGCTTCTCATATTTCCGGGCTGAAGCATTCCATGAAAAATCTTTCTTCATTCCCCGTTCGATCATCTGGTTCCAGCGGCGGCGGTTCCCGTCATAGAGTTCCCTGGCCTTGCGCACGGTCGCCAGCATCTCATGGGCATTGTAATTCAGGAAGGAAAAACCGGTTCCGGTATTCTCGAACTTATTGTACGGCTCTACACTGTCCTTGAGGCCGCCGGTTTCCCGGACGATCGGCACGGTGCCATAGCGCAGGCTCATGATCTGGCTGAGCCCGCACGGCTCGAACAGAGACGGCATAAGGAATGCGTCGCATCCGGCGTAGATGCGGTGGGAGAGCTCGTTCGAATAGAAGATATTCGCCGCGACCTGATGCGGATATTCCGAGGCAAAGCGCTTGAACAGCTGCTCATAGCGCCATTCACCGGTTCCGAGAACGACGAACTGAATTCCGTCGTCCACCATCTCCTGCATCACGCGTTCGATCAGGTCAAATCCCTTCTGATCCGTGAGACGGGAGATGATGCCGACGGTGAAGGCTTGGGGATCTACGTTGAGTCCCATCTCCTGCTGCAGGAGCTGCTTGTTCTTTTTCTTTCTCTGCCGGAAATTCTCCACGGAGTAATTCACCGGGATCAGAGAATCTGTCTCCGGATTCCATTCGTCGTAGTCAATGCCGTTGAGAATTCCGCTCATCACATTGGACCTGGCCCAGAGCAGTCCATCGAGGCCATCGCCATAGAATGGTGTCTGAATCTCTTCTTTGTAGGACGGGCTCACTGTGGTCACCCGGTCCGCGTAGACGATACCGCCCTTGAGGTAGTTCGCGTCTCCGTAGGCCTCCAGTTTATCATTGGTAAAGAGGTAGTCCGGAAGTCCGGTGATCTCCTTGATCTTGTCGATGTTGTAATTGCCCTGGAAGCGAAGATTGTGAATGGTCATGATCGCTTTCATATTCGCATAATAATCATCCGCCGCGAACTGCGTCTTGAGATATACTGGAATCAGTCCGGTGTGCCAGTCATGGCAGTGAATGATATCCGCGCGGAAGTCGATGGAGGGAAGGATGGCGAGCACGGCCTTGGAGAAAAAGCCGAATTTCTCAATATCATAATAATAATCGGTATAGGGAGAACCGCCGCCGAAATAGTCCTCGTCATCGATGAAGTAAACCGGGACACCCTGCCAGTTCAGGTAAAGAATGCCGACATAGCGGTTCTTCCCGTTATAGTACATATAGAAATGGCTGAGGTATTCCATCTGCTTTCTGTATTTTTCGGAGATGCACAGATACTTCGGAATGACGATACGGACATCGTATTCATCCCGGTTGAAATATTTCGGAAGAGATCCGACAACATCCGCCAGACCGCCGGTCTTGATAAACGGCACAGATTCAGAAGCAGCAAACAGAATTTTCTTTTTCATGTTCAATCTTCTCCAGTGCAGAAATACGTGAAAATTACCGTAGATTCTTCTAAAAATATACCATACTTATCCAGTAAGGTCAAAACGAAACGCATCGGAATCTACCATGATATCCGGTCTGTGGTATCCGGTCTGAATCTCAGTAAGATCGAATTCAAACTGCAGGAAGATCATACGCCATCTGCCATGAGGTTGCCGGGATCAGTAGTGAATGACATCCTGCTCCGCCCGGATGGCATCAATGACGGGAGCGGCTTCCGGGGAAGTGAAGTACCGGTAGGTTGTTTCAGGAACCAGGCCGCGAATGTCGCGGGTCCGCCCTTCCTTGATGGCCAGACGAATCTGAGAGGCGCTGACGGCGGAGCCATTCTTCTCCAGACGGGGAATCTCCCGCACGGCAATACCGGAGGCAGGAAGTTCTTCCTTCATCACGCGGTTGTAGAGGGAAGTGACATGGCTGAAGGGCTCCTCGCCGACATATCTCCTGGTTACGCCAAGTGCCTGGGCAATTCTGGCAAATACCTGAATATCCAGCCGGGCGTGAGATTCGATGACGGTATCAGAATCTTTCAGAAAATAAGAAGGAAATGTCGCGTTGGAGATGATATAGCTGCCGCTCGGGTGATAGATCAGGTTACCCAGATCCGCACTGCCCTTCTGAACGAGATCATAGCGGACGCGAAACGGAACCAGCGAGACATCTTCGGAGACGACAAAAACATGAACCGTATCATTTTCCTTTGCTGCCTGCTCGAGCAGATAACGGTGTCCATTGGTAAAAGGATTCGCGTTCATCACGACGGCAGCGGAAGTCTTGCCCTCCGTGCGCGATTTGGCCAGCTCAGTCAGATAGTCGGCGAAACCGTTCCGGCGATTCTCCATAAAGACGACGCGGTCCGGCACTCGGGCAATCTCATAGAATCCAACATCGCCGAAGAATTTGGCACTGCTGCACTTGGTGTACAGGAACAGACTGCGATTGCCGATCTCAAACTGATGCTCGATCAGATGCGTGATGATCTGATTGAGGAGTCCTTCTCCCTGGTGGGAGGAATCAACAGCGAAGCAGCGAAGCGTATTCTTAAAGCAGGATCCGGTCGCAACCAGATTCATGTCGTCGTCAAACAATCCGCAGCTGTAATCCAGATTGGCGTCGCGGCGGATTCCCTCCTTCTCCAGAAGAGCATCCATCTGCCGGTTCGCTCTTTTCTGATAGGGCTTGATTTCACTGAATGTATATTCACACATATTGGTCTCCTGTATGGCGAATGAGAGATTCACGGGCGGATCTCATGGAACGGATCGCGGAAAGCAAATGCCGCACGGCGGAAGACAGGAACGCAGGGACGCAAGAAGCGGTTCAGATCACGAAGAAACCGTCCTGGTACCTGTTATCCAGGAAATATCGCTCTGCGGCGGATTTCCTTCTCTGCAACAGCATTATAATTCATAGAGAAACTTCCTGTAAACAGCCAGCTGAATCTCCGGTTCACAGAAATCGTGGATGATAAACGGCAGGCTGAATTTCAAAATTGCATAAGCCATGGATTGTAAACAGCCGGCTGCTCTGACGAATTCGGATCGAACCCGCGGAAATCAAAGAAGGCAGATCGCTTGCTCTTTGCCAGTTTTGAAAATACTTCCCGCAATCTATATCAAGACATTCCATACTGCCCCGACTTTGTTGACGGTCATTTTCATCAGTGTTAAAATATGAAAGATTGCAGTGAGAAATTGATTCCGACATTTTATGGGAACAAATGGACAAAATTTCGCCGAAAGGTCGAAAAAATAAAGAGCCATTTTGTTATCTTGCCTTGACATAGGACTGGAGATTCTCATGATCGAGCTCGGTACGAACCTGGAGAAGGTGTACATAGAAAAAGACAACCGGAAGATGGCCTACGGCTATACGACGGGAAGCTGCGCCGCGGCAGCAGCTAAGGGGGCAGCACAGCTGTTGCTGACCGGAGAAAAACCTGAGGAGATCAGACTGATGACGCCGAAGGGTTTCCTCCTGCGCCTGGTCCCGGAGCAGTGCAGAATGGACGGCGAAGAAGCGGTCTGCGCGATCCGCAAGAGCGCCGGAGATGACCCGGATATGACAGACGGCGTCCTGGTATATGCCCGGGTGCGAAAAATCCCCGGCGAGGAGATTCTCCTGGATGGAGGAGAAGGCGTCGGCCGGGTTACCAAAGCGGGGCTGGAACAGAACATCGGCGACGCAGCGATCAATGTGGTGCCGAGGAAGATGATCCGGGAGGCGGTGGAGGATGTCCGGGACAACGCCGGCGAACCCGGCGGGCTGTCTGTTGTGATCTCTGTGCCCGGCGGCGAGGAGATCGCAAAGAAAACCTTCAACCCAAAGCTTGGCATCGTAGGAGGTATATCGATCCTCGGCACGAGCGGCATCGTGGTGCCGATGAGTGAAGCGGCACTGATTGCAAGCATCCGGCTCGAGATGAAGCAGAAGGCCCTGCAGGGAGAAGAATATCTGGTGATTGCTCCAGGCAATTATGGCTCAGACTACATCCGGGAGCATGCGGATCTGGACCTGGATGACGCCGTCAAGTGCTCCAATTATGTGGGAGAGACCATTGACTGTGCGGTAGAGCTGGGATTAAAGGGAATTCTCTTCATCAGTCACATCGGCAAGATCGTCAAAGTAGCCGGTGGAATTATGAATACCCATTCACGCGCAGCGGACTGCCGGATGGAGATCCTGGCTTCTCACAGCATCCTGGCGGGATGCAGCGCGCAGACGGCGCGGGAGATTCTTACCTGCCCGACCACCGACGCGGCACTGGATGTCATGGACCGGGCCAGAATTCTTCGCCCGGCAATGCAGTCAGTCATGGCGAAGATCAAAGAAGCGTACGATCACCGTTCCTACGGCAGACTGGAGATTGCCGCTCTGGCCTTCTCCAAGGAGAGAGGAGAACTGGGAAGAACGGACAATTTCGAACAGGTATGGGAGCACTGCCGGCGCGGCAGGCACCAGGAAGAGTAACCGGCAGGATACTGCCAGTGGATTAAAAAGGAGGAAATATGGTTCATTTTGTAGGTGCCGGATCCGGCGCAGCAGATCTGATTACCGTGCGGGGGCAGAGATATCTTCAGGAAGCGGATGTCATCATTTATGCAGGCTCACTGGTCAATCCGCAGCTTCTGGAATATGCGAAGGAGGGCTGCCTGATTCGCGACAGCGCGAAGATGACGCTGGAAGAGGTGATCGAGGAAATTGTCCGTGCGGAAGAGGCAGGAAAGGTGACGGTTCGTCTGCACACAGGCGATCCCTGCATCTATGGAGCCATTCGTGAGCAGATGGACATCCTGGACGAGAAGAACATCTCCTATGACTATACCCCCGGCGTGTCCGCATTCTGCGGCGCGGCATCTGCTCTGAATCTCGAATATACGCTGCCGGATGTATCGCAGAGCGTCATCATCACCCGGATGGCCGGTCGCACACCGGTCCCGGAGAAGGAGAGCATCGAGAGCTTCGCGGCACACCATGCGACGATGGTCATCTTCCTGAGCACCGGGATGCTGGAGGAACTCAGCCGGCGGCTGATTGCCGGAGGATATGAGCCAGAGACTCCTGCCGCGATCGTCTACAAGGCAACATGGCCGGATGAGCGCTCGTATGTCTGCACTGTAGAAACTCTGGCGCGGACCGCGAAGGAGAATCATGTCACAAAGACCGCACTGATTCTTGTCGGAGATGCGGTAGCGCACTCCAGTTACCGGAGATCGGATCTCTACAATCCGGCATTCACGACCGGCTTTCGCAAGGCATCAGTTTCTTCTCATGGAGAGAAACAAAAAAAAAAAAAAAAAAGTCCGGGCATCTGTAATCA
>CADBOY010000074.1 GCA_902796405.1 uncultured Lachnospiraceae bacterium
AGTAAGCGAAAAGCCTCCTGGCCGGCAGCAGTTTTCCTCATTCATCATCTTTTCTCATCCGTTCCTGCAGCAAACTTTGTCGGCATGAACTTTGCGGCATCTTTGCGGCATCCAGATTCCTTCATTCCTTCGTTCCCGGATGCCGCCTGTGAGCTACAATGCAGGTCAATCCGTCATGCCAAAGCATTCCGTGAATTCCACTTTCATCGAAAGCTTCATGGAATCCGCCGCCCGGGCCAGCGCGTCATCACAGATCTTCTTCAGAAGGTCCGGTTCACACGCGGCACGTGCGTTGACAATGATGTGTGCCGAGCGGCAGGAAACATCACCTGCGGCGTCCAGCTGCAGCGGATAATCGACGCCGATCAGGGAAGCCTTGACGATATGTCCGTCTTCATCTTCTCCCATCGCCTTCAGATGCGGGACATTGCGATTTGCTGCCAGAAGGCCCTGACGGATATTCTCCATTGCCGTTGTGAGATAATCACGAACGCGTAACTCGGTATCCGCCTCCAGATGGAACTGGCAGTCGTACCAGGTCAGCTTCCCTTCTGCCGCCATGAATTCCGGGCCGCCATATCCGATGTCCGGATGATGAAGTTCGGAATCCAGCTTCATCAGATACGCAAGTACTGCGTCAATTCCCTGATGATTTTGGGCGGAGATGGCGAAGACGGCAGCTTCCGGATAAGAGGATCTCAGCCAGCTCAGCATCTTCTCCGCCTCTTCCTTCGTGATGAGATCGATTTTATTGAGAAGAATGACCTCAGCCTCCTGCAGCTGCGCGCGGAACAGGAAATCCATCTCCTCCGGAAGATGCAGATCCGCGTGTTCCGGCATGATGCGGCGCAGGCGCTCCGGATCGGCTACCGCCGTGAAGGGGGCAAGGGAGAACTCACCGGGATACTGCTCGGCAAGGCGGTGATACACATGCTCCAGCGCGCCGATTCCGCAGCCCGGGATATCCGACAGAATCAGATCCGCCTGGTCTTCATCGCGAAACACACGGAGATGGTTCACCAGATTCTCCGTCTGATAGCAGATGCAGCCGCCGGTGATGGACTCTGTCAGATAACCGCGCGAAACCGTAAAGCTGCCATCAACCAGTTCATTCGTTCCCAGATCATTGACCAGAATTGCCGCCTTTAATCCTTCGCGTTTCGCTTCATCAGACAGCGCCATCATCGTCGTTGTCTTTCCGGCCCCCAGAAAACCTCCCAGGATGGCATATTTGCTCATAATTCCTCCTATATTCGTGCCTCTTTTGCGGAACCTGCTTCTCACCCGACGCAATTAACCGTATTGCGCGAGACCTCTTCTCGCAAAAACAATTCACAGATTGCATTCAGCGGCTCTTCATGAAGCCTCTTTCCGGCGATGATACTTCCACTGTAACCGATAAGCTCAGCTGAACCTTTCGCCATATAAGCTTATGTTACCATCTTATTCTATGTTGTAGGGCGTCATATAATACGCACAGAACGGAATCTTTCGCCCGTTCCGGTATACATGCAGGCTGCAGCTCTGCAGCCGCTCCAGATCCAGATTACCCGCATCCTGAAAATCCATGGAGCTGATGGTAAAGCTGTATATCTTAACCCTCTCGAGAAACGTATCCATGTCCGTCATATCGGTCTTCGGATGAACGGCTGCCGGCGCGGTCTCCCTGACAGGAACAGGTTCCGGATTTCCTCCGATGGTATTCCGAAAATAGCGATACATGGAATCTTTTTCATCAGCAGATGACCGATTAATGGAATCTTCTTTCTCTGTGGATGACCGGTTAACGAAATCTCTTTCCTCTGTGGTTGACAGGTCGATGGAATCTTCCGTGTCTTCCGGCTGTTCCTCCGGTTTTGCCGCTTCCGCCTTCTCCGGCGCAGCGCTCCAGTGACATCCGATGAATTCCCGGCTCAGAGACTCTTTTCCGCCGATTTTTCTGCCATAATCTTCAGCCGGATAAGCTGCCGCGGCGCTCTGCGAGGACAGTGCCAGAAGATGCCCGTCCGGGGCAACCACATAGCTGCCGTGAAATCCGCACAGCGAGTGGTCGCAGTCAGAGGGCTTGAGAGAATCCACAGACACGCGGCCATGGGTTTGAAACTCAATCTCCGCAATCAGTTCGTCCAGGGTAAAGCGATCTTCATCCCTCGGCGGATCCGGTATTCTTCCGAAGAAGCTGACCGGCTGAAAATGAATGCCTCGCACGGCCGGAGACCGTCTCACCGCATAGCGGATGATGCTGCCGATCTGATTATCATTGACGCCGCGGACAATCTCCGGAACCAGAACCACACCAATTCCGTATTTCTCGCAGTTGGCGATTGCTCTTTCCTTCACTTCGAGCATATTTCGTCCGCGCAGGATCTGGTATATCTCCTCTGTGGTTCCATCAAAGGAGAGGAAGGCGAACGAGAGCCCGGCTTTCGCGAGCCGGCGAACATACTCCTCGTCCTCCGCCAGCCGAA
>CADBOY010000075.1 GCA_902796405.1 uncultured Lachnospiraceae bacterium
CGGACCGGCTCGATGTTTGCGGTCCAGCGCTATGGGGTGCAGCCGGATGTGATCACAGTGGCAAAAGCACTCGGATGCGGGCTGCCCATCGGTGCTTTCCTCACTACGGAGAAGGCCGCGGCGCTGAAGCCGGGCGATCATGGCTCCACTTACGGCGGCAATCCGCTGGTCTGCGCGGCAGCAAATGCCGTATTCGATCAGTACGAGAAGCTGGGTGTTGTAGAGAACGCAGCAGAGGTCGGTGCATATCTGTATGAAAAGCTGGATGAACTGGCTGCTGAGAGCGAGAAGATTACGGCTCATCGCGGAATCGGCCTGATGCAGGGACTGGAATTCTCCGTCCCGGTCAGCGGGATTATCAGGAAAGCACAGGACGCCGGTCTGATTCTGATCAATGCCGGAAGCAATGTTCTTCGTTTCGTGCCTCCGCTGGTAATCACTAGGGAACATGTGGATGAGATGCTCAGCATACTGACGCCGATTGTCCGTGCACTGTAAGAATATTTCCGGATCACCTGTTTTTTGGCGATCCGGTCAATCTGTGTTATAATCTCGTAGGGTAAACGCGACAGGCGGTCCGTCTGCCGCGTTTTTTCTACAGTCAGACAGCATTGCGGCAGCCCGGCAGCGTGGCGCGGTGAAGCACCGCCATCCGGCCGCTCGGCAGGAAGGGTCATCGCGGCAGATGGCATGGCGGCTGCCTTCGCCAGGGCGTGGTCAGAAACGCGACAGGAAGCAGCCGGCAGGAGGACTGCCGCAGGAAAGGAAATCATCGGATTATGAGGACGTTAAAGAAGGCAAAGGAGCGCACCGCGGAGGAGAACCGCCAGCTCCGGGATACGGTGACCGGAATCATTGACCGGGTCCGCGCAGAAGGCGATGCCGCTCTGCACGAGCTCGGGGAGAAGTTTGATGGCTGCCGGAGGGAGCACCTGAGGGTCAGCCGGGAGGAGATCGAGGCGGCCAAAGCAAAACTCACCGCTCAGGAGAAGGCAGATCTCGAGGAAGCACTCGGCAATATCCGTGCGTTCGCAGAGGCACAGCGCGGAACCATCAGCGAACTCGGAGATTTCAGCCCGAAGCCCGGCATTCATCTGGGACACCGGATCATTCCGGTAAGCTCAGTCTGCTGCTATGTCCCCGGCGGCGGCTATCCTCTGTATTCGACGGCACTGATGCTGATCGCCCCGGCCAGGATTGCCGGAGTCGCGCGCGTGGTGGCCTGCGCGCCGGCAGTGAAGGGCACTGATCAGATTCACTACAAGACGCTGGCAGCAATGGATATCGCCGGCGCAGACGAAATCTACGTCGTCGGCGGAGCGCAGGCTGTGGCGGCATTTTCCTATGGAACGGAAGAGATTGCTCCGGTTGACATGATCGTCGGTCCGGGCAATCAGTTCGTCGCGGAAGCAAAGCGCCAGTGCTATGGACAGGTCGGCATTGATATGGTGGCCGGTCCGAGCGAAGTGCTCGTGCTGGCAGATGGAACCGGCGATCCGGAGGTTGTGGCAGCCGATCTCCTCGCGCAGTCTGAGCACGCGCCGAACGCCAAGGGGCTCCTGGTTTCACTGGATGAGACATTTGCGCGGGACGTGATGAAAGCCGTAGAGGCGGAGCTTGCTGAACTTCCCACGGCGGGAATTGCCAGACAGTCCTGGGAGACATACGGTGAAGTGATGGTGGCGGACAGCCTGGCCGAAATGGCTGCCTATGCCAATGACTGTGCGCCGGAGCACCTGGAACTGAATCTTCAGGATCCGGACACTCTGATCCCGGCACTGCACAATTATGGCTCTCTCTTCATCGGAGAGAATACGGCGGAGGTCTTCGGCGATTATGCGTCCGGCACCAATCATACGCTTCCGACTGTGCGTGCGGCGCGATATACCGGAGGTGTCTGGGTCGGGACCTTCCTGAAGACCGTCACGCATCAGCGGATGACGAAGGAAGCCTCCCGGAAGATTGCTCCGCTGGTGAAGCGGATGGCGGAAGGAGAAGGACTCGCCGGTCATGCGGAGGCAGCCGGAAAGCGGCTTTGATGAACCAGGATGCTGGCCGCGGAAGCGGAGAAGGAGTATCCCTGAGGCGCCCGGATCATTCCTGTGAAGGTGAAGCGGAAGTGCCCCCGATGAGTCAGGGTGCGAGCAGCGAAGCAGAAGCGGTTTCGATGAATCCTGGCGCGCCGGGAAATAGCGGGGCGGCAGAGAAGGCTCCGGCGTACACGTACATTGTCCGCTGCGCCGATGGAACCTACTATACGGGATGGACCAATCATCTGACCGGGCGCATTGCCGCCCACAATGAAGGACGAGGCGCCAAGTACACCCGCCCGCGCCGTCCGGTGGAACTGGTGTACTATGAGATCTCGGACACGAAGGCGGAGGCGATGCGCAGGGAGTGGCAGATTAAGCAGCTCTCCCGTCGCGGGAAGGAAGGTCTGATGGCAGCGGGAAGAGCGGATAACGATGGCATTCGATGGGCAGACCGGCGCAAGGTCCCTGCCGATGTGCCGGAGTCAGACTGCGGCGCTCAGGGACGGGCAGACTCCCTGGCAGTGCAGTCCAAAGGCGAACCGGAATGACGCCATATCATAGAAATGCTGGACCAGCCGGATGCCAACCTGCGCAGCGTGGACAGGAATGACGTCATATGGTAGAATAATAATTCAAAGTGCGCTTGCTCCCGCAAACGGCGTCAAGGACAGGCTGCTGCAGCATCACCTGCGGCGGTGGAGGAGACCATAATGAAATTTACCAAGATGCATGGAACTGGCAATGACTATGTCTATGTCAATTGTTTTGAGGAGACGCTCCCGATGGAGCCGGGCCGTCTGGCTGAGCTGGTGAGCGACCGTCATTTCGGGATCGGGTCAGATGGCCTGATTCTGATCAAACCATCAGATGTCGCGGATTTCATGATGGATATGTACAATGCGGACGGTTCCCGCGGGATGATGTGCGGCAACGGCATACGGTGCGTGGCAAAATATGTCTATGATCATGGGATGACCAACATGACGACCGTGAAGATCGAGACGCTCTCGGGCGTCAAGACGATCACGCTGACGGTCAAGGACGGCAAGGCCGTACAGGCTACGGTGGATATGGGAGTTCCGGTGCTCCTGACCGGAGGCCATGAGACCGAGCTGGTGCCGGAGAACGCAAGAGCGCTGAAGGCAGAGGATATCTTTGAGGACCTGGCCATCGGAGAGAAGAACTTCCGGATGATTCCGGTATCCATGGGCAATCCTCACGCGGTGTTCTTCATGGACAGCATCGACCATCTCAAGATTGAGGAGATCGGCCCGGTCATCGAGAAGCATCCGCGGTTCCCGGACCGGACGAATGTGGAATTTGTACAGGTGGTGGATGAATCGCTGGTGAAGATGCGGGTCTGGGAGCGAGGCTCCGGCGAGACGATGGCCTGCGGAACCGGTGCCTGCGCCACGGCAACAGCCTGTGCGCTGGCCGGGAAATGCGGCCGTGACGTGGATGTCCGGCTGCTGGGCGGCACGCTTCATATTCACTGGAACG
>CADBOY010000076.1 GCA_902796405.1 uncultured Lachnospiraceae bacterium
CCGCGAATATTCTCGCAGGACGCAGGATTCCGATCTTTCTGGAAGAGAATGTGGAATCAGAGGGGAAGATTCCCCCGGAACTGATTCCGATGACAGCAGAAGAATTCGGACGAACGGATGACGGGGTGAAGATCGCCGTCACGAACCGTAGTCATGGCTGGAGCAGGGACTGCGTCCTGTTCCTGATTCCGAAGGATGTGACTCTGGGAATCGGATGCCGCAAGGATATCGAGGTCGCCGCGATCGAGAACGCGGTAGATTCCATGCTCACCCGAACCGGGATCTTCCGGGAGAGCATCCTGCAGGCGGCATCCATTGAGCTGAAGAAGGATGAGCTGGGACTTCTGACTTATTGCCGGGCGCGGGGGATCCCGATGCTGTTCTATTCGGCAAAGAGCCTTCGTGAGGTTCCCGGTACATTTACATCGTCCGGTTTCGTGAATAAGATAACCGGTGTGGACAATGTCTGTGAGAGAGCAGCCGCGCTTGCCGGAGGCAATCTGATCTGCAGAAAACAGGCTGGCGGCGGCGTGACAGTCGCGGCTGCTGAGAGAAAGGATAAGGTAAGATTTTGGGAAAGATAAGTGTCGTTGGTATCGGCCCGGGCGAATATGAGCTCATGACTATCCGCGCGGCACGCGCGCTGCGTGAAGCGGATGTGATCGTTGGCTATACCGTCTATGTGGATCTGGTCAGGGAAAACTTTCCGGGTAAGAAATTCCTGACCACTCCGATGAAGAAGGAAGTGGACCGCTGCCGTCTGGCCTTTGAAGAAGCAGCGAAGAATCAGAATGTGGCCATGATCTGCAGTGGAGATGCCGGCGTGTATGGAATGAGCGGTCTGATCCTGGAGCTGGGTGAGAAATACCCGGACATTGACGTGGAGATCATATCCGGTGTTACGGCGGCGATCGGCGGTACCTCCGTGCTCGGCGCTCCGCTGATTCATGATTTTGCGGTGATCAGTCTGAGTGATCTGCTGACCCCGAAGGAGAAAATTGAGAAGAGACTGCGTGCTGCTGCCGAAGCGGATTTCTGTGTGGTGCTCTACAATCCGAGCAGCAAAAAGCGCGCGGACTACCTCAGCCAGGCCTGCCATATCATGATGGAGTCCGGTAAATCGGCAGAGACAGTCTGCGGCATTGTCCGCAATATCGGCCGGGAGGGAGAAGAAGGCCGCATCCTGACACTGGCAGAACTGGCAGATACACAGGTTGACATGTTCACCACCGTTTTCATCGGGAACTCACAGACGAAGGTGATCGGCGGGAAGATGGTAACGCCGAGAGGTTATCAGATCTGACGGAATGATTGAACGATGTCTGACGTTTTAAGAAAATGTGTTTCACCCGGCGTCAGATCACGTTCTGCGTCAGAATATCAAAGGTAACGGAAGACCGGGATGGCGAAGACACAGGCGGGAGGAGGAGCGCAGACTCATGGATAAAATACTGATCTTTGCGGGTACGAGCGATGGAAGAAAGCTGGCCGGGCTGTTACACAGTCATCAGATCCCGGTACACATCTGCGTCGCAACCGAGTATGGCGAGAAGGTAATGCAGTCGGAGCTCAAGGACTGCGTGACAGTAGGCCGCCTGGACGCTGCGCAGATGGTGGATCTGATGAAGAGGGAGTGGGCAACCAAGGTAGTTGACGCAACTCATCCCTATGCGGTTGCCGTGTCTGCCAATATCCGTTCTGCCTGCCGCGAAGCGGGTCTGCCGTATCTCCGCCTTCTTCGGGATGAAGATGAAGAACTCGCGGAAGAAGAAGACGCCGTGATCGTAGGAAGTGTGGAGGAGGCCGCGGAATATCTGAAGGGCGTGCCCGGCCGCGCGCTGATTGCCACCGGGAGCAAGGAACTGGCGAAGTTTACGGTTGTTCCGGATTATGCGGAGCGTTTTACTGCCCGCGTCCTCTCGACCCCGGAAGTACTGGAGGCCTGCCGCAGGATCGGATTTGAAGGGAAGAATCTCATTGCCATGCAGGGACCTTTCACCGAGGAACTCAATACCGCCATGCTGAAGCAGACGCATTCTGAATGGCTCGTCACGAAGGACTCCGGCAAAGAGGGCGGATTCCCCGAGAAGGTCCGGGCAGCGAAAAACGCAGGTGCACGGCTTCTCCTGATTCAGCGGCCGCGGGAAACAGAAGGGTATACCTTCCGGGAACTGGTACAGGAACTCTTCCCGGAGCTGGTGGCAGAGTCAAAGAACATTGATCTGATTCCGGTAGAACCCAGAAAATTCACTCTGCTCGGCATCGGAATGGGCGCGGAAGAACAGCTGACTCTTGGCGGGGACAGAGCCTGCCGGGAGGCAGATGTGATCATCGGTGCACGGCGGATGCTCCAGTCTCTTCGCCGCTATGAAAAACCGGTGCACGAGGAATACCGGAGTGCAGAGATCATTCACTATATTCACCGTCACCC
Source organism: uncultured Lachnospiraceae bacterium (assembly GCA_902796405.1). Classification (GTDB taxonomy): domain Bacteria; phylum Bacillota; class Clostridia; order Lachnospirales; family Lachnospiraceae; genus UBA3305. The sequence goes on from CADBOY010000076.1 coordinate 2,432, forward strand.
GGAATATCACAATGTGGTGATTGCGCTGTCCGGAGACGTCGGCTTCTACAGCGGCGCCCGGAAGCTCCTGGATGAACTTCCTCCGGATGAAACGGAGCTGATTTGCGGCATCTCATCGGTGGTGTATTTCTGTTCCCGGCTGCAGATGCCCTGGGAAGACGTGAAACTCGTGAGCGTACACGGGAGATATGCGAATCTGGTCGGAGCGCTGCAGGAACACAAGAAAGTATTCTCCCTCGTCGGAGGTGCCGGTGCCATGAATGAGGTGCTGAAGCAGCTGTGCCTCTACGGATTCGGCAGCATTCCGGTTCACACCGGTGAGAACCTGTCCTATCCGGATGAGCGGATCCTGGAAGGAACACCGGAGACATTAAAGGAGGAAACGTTCGGTGGTCTGACGGTTCTGATCGCGGAGAATCCGGACGCGGACACTCATGTGATTACGCCGGGGATACCGGATGAGCAGTTCCTTCGTGACAAGGTGCCGATGACGAAGGAGGAGGTAAGAAGCCTGTCCATCTCCAAGCTTCAGCTGACGAAAGATGCGGTGGTCTGGGACATCGGAGCGGGAACCGGGTCTGTGTCGGTGGAATGTGCCAGACTGGCCACAAAAGGACACGTCTATGCGGTCGAGCAGAAGGAAGTGGCGGCGGAACTGATCGAAAAGAATGCCAGGAAATTCGGTACGCCGAATCTGGAGGTGATTCGCGGGCTGGCTCCGCAGGCGCTGGAAGACCTCCCGACACCGACTCATGCCTTCATCGGAGGAAGTTCCGGCAATCTTGGAGAAATCCTGGATCTGCTTCGCAGCAGGAATCCGGAAGTCCGCATTGTGATCAACTGCATTGCCATGGAGACGATATCGGCAATGACCGAATACATCGGGAAGAAGCCATTTCGTGAGAGTGACATCGTGCAGATTGCCGCTGCCAAATCCCGGACACTCGGCCGGTATCACATGATGACCGGCATGAATCCGATTATCATCGCATCCTTCCGGGGAGAGGAAAGCAGAAGCGAAGAGGAAAGCGGAAGCAACCCGGAGACTTGAAATATGCCGGATAAAATCGGCCGGATATCGGACTGGCTGGTACAACCGGTTCGAAGAGGCCCCGGAAGAGAGGAATGCCATGAAGATTCCCAGAGTGATGCTTGCTGCTGCGTCCAGCGGCAGCGGAAAGACAACGATAACCTGCGGCATTCTGCAGGCACTTTCTGACCGCGGTCTCGCGGCAGAATCCTTCAAGTGCGGTCCGGATTACATCGATCCGATGTTTCACACCCGCGTGATCGGAACTCCCAGCCGGAATCTGGATCCCTTTTTCTGCAGCGAAGACCTGATCCGTTATCTGCTCTGCCGGGATGCGGAGCGTTTTGATATCTCTGTGCTGGAAGGCGTGATGGGATATTATGACGGGCTGGCAGGAACGGATCTGAAAGCTTCTTCCTATGACCTCGCCCGTATCACGGGAACTCCGGTCATTCTGATCGTGAATACCAGGGGGATGAGCCGTACGGTATCGGCTCTGATTCACGGCATGACAACCTATCTGGCCGATACGAAGATTGCCGGTGTCATTCTGAACCGGATGAGTGCGAAGATCTATCCTGGCGTGAAGGAGCTGGTAGAGCGGGAATGCGGAGTTCCTGTGCTTGGATATGTTCCTTCCATGCCGGATCTTGTCATCGAAAGCCGGCACCTGGGGCTCGTGACGCCGGACGCTGTCTCGGACCTGCGAGGGAAACTGAAGAAGATGGCGGCTGCGCTGGAGGAGACGGTGGATGTCGGGCAGGTCATCCGCATCGCGCAGAGTGCACCAGAGCTTTCTGCCAGCGCGCCGATTGTCCCGAAGCTGGATCAGCCGGTGCGAGTCGGCGTGGCAAAGGATGAGGCGTTCTGCTTCATGTACGAGGATAATCTGGCACTCTTTCAAAGAATGGGGGCCGAGCTGGTCCCTTTCTCCCCGCTGCGGGATGATTCCCTGCCGGATGATGTCCAGGGCCTGATCTTCCCGGGTGGATATCCGGAGCTCTTC
>CADBOY010000077.1 GCA_902796405.1 uncultured Lachnospiraceae bacterium
AATCTGGCGGTTCTGAAGAAAAGACATTTCCTGGTGGCGGAACCGGTTACGGGTGAGCTTGCCTGCGGGAGCACCGGCATCGGGAAGATGGCGGAGCCGGAGGACATTCTGGAATTTACCGATCAGACCATCGGAGCCGGAAAGGACCTGAGGGGAAAGAAAATCGTGATCACGGCAGGGCCGACGCAGGAAGCGCTGGATCCCGTTCGCTTCCTGACGAATCACTCGACCGGAAAGATGGGCTACGCTGCTGCCCGCGCGGCAGCTCGGCGCGGTGCGGAGGTGGTCCTCGTGAGCGGCCCGACCGCTCTCCGGGAACCGGCATTTGTGCGGACGGTACATGTGGTTTCCGCGGAAGATATGTACCAGGCCGTGATGCGGGAAGCACCGGATACGGATATATTCATCATGGCGGCTGCCGTCGCGGATTACCGTCCCTCACAGGTGGAAAAAGAGAAGATCAAAAAGAACGATGCCGGTGCCGCGCTGGCGCTGTCACGGACCAAAGATATTCTGGGAACACTTGGTGCAAATCGTCAGCCAGGATGGTTTCTCTGCGGCTTTTCGATGGAGACGGAACATGTTCTGGAGAATTCCCGGAAGAAGCGGGAAAAGAAGCATCTGGATATGATTGTGGCCAACAGCCTGCGGATGGCGGGAGCCGGATTCGGCACGGATACGAATATTGTGACGATTATCACGGAAGAGGGAGACGAAGAACTTCCGGCTGCGCCGAAGGAAGAGATCGCCGATCAGATTCTGAACCGGATTGTCCGGATGACCGCTGTGCCCGGAATGCATTCCTGACATAGAAGCCGAGAAGCCGATAGTCAGACAGACGGAAACAATAAGGATAGATATGACGGAGGAGACATGGCAGATTTAGCCGAAGAAATCAACAAGCGCCGCACTTTTGCGATTATTTCCCACCCGGATGCCGGTAAGACGACACTGACGGAGAAGTTTCTTCTCTATGGCGGCGCGATCAATACGGCGGGATCCGTCAAGGGACGGAAAACCGCAAAGCATGCGGTGTCCGACTGGATGGAGATTGAAAAGCAGAGAGGAATCTCCGTCACATCGTCTGTACTGCAGTTTCAGTACGAGGGAATGTGTATCAACATCCTTGACACCCCCGGCCATCAGGATTTCTCCGAGGATACCTACCGGACGCTGATGGCGGCGGATTCCGCGGTCATGGTCATCGATGGATCGAAAGGCGTAGAGGCACAGACGATCAAACTGTTCAAGGTCTGCGTCATGCGTCATATCCCGATCTTCACGTTCATCAACAAGATGGACCGGGAAGCACGGGATCCGTTTGATCTGATGGATGAGATCGAGAATGTCCTGGGCATTGGAACCTGCCCCGTGAACTGGCCGCTTGGATCCGGCAAGAGATTCAAGGGAATATACAGCCGCGCCGACCATATGATCACGACATTCCGCGCAGAAGGTGCAGGACAGAAGGAGATTGAATCCCATGACATTCCTCTGGACTCGCCGGAAGCGGAAGCGCTGCTGGGAGAGCAGGATCTGGCGCAGCTGAAGGAAGACATCGAACTTCTGGATGGCGCAGGTCAGGAGCTTGACATGGATATGGTTACAGGAGGCAAACTGAGTCCGGTATTCTTCGGATCGGCGCTGACGAATTTCGGCGTTCAGACATTCCTGGAGCATTTCCTGAAGATGACCATGCCGCCGGAACCGCGGGTCGCGGACTGCGGCGTTATTGATCCCGTGAAGGAACCGTTTTCGGCGTTTGTTTTCAAGATTCAGGCCAACATGAACAAGGCCCATCGTGACCGGATCGCCTTTATGCGCATCTGCTCCGGAAAATTCGAAGCCGGTATGGAGGTCTGGCATGTACAGGGCGGCCGGAAGATCCGTCTGTCCCAGTCCACTGAGATGATGGCGCAGGAGCGGACCATTGTACAGGAAGCGTATGCCGGCGATATCATCGGTGTGTTCGACCCGGAAATCTTTTCCATCGGAGATACGCTCTGCGCCGGCCCCAGGCATTTTCAGTACGAGGGAATTCCAACATTTGCACCGGAGCACTTCGCACGGCTGCGGCAGATCGACACGATGAAGCGCAAGCAGTTCCTTAAGGGAGTGAATCAGATTGCGCAGGAAGGAGCAATTCAGATCTTCCAGGAGTACAATACCGGCATGGAGGAGATCATTGTCGGTGCCGTCGGTGTCCTTCAGTTTGATGTCCTGATGTTCCG
>CADBOY010000078.1 GCA_902796405.1 uncultured Lachnospiraceae bacterium
GCTGACGCAACCTCGCTGACCGAAGCCGGCTACATCGGCGATGACATCGAGAGCGTTCTCTCCAAGCTTCTTGCCGCCGCGGACAACGACGCAGACCGGGCCGAGCGCGGCATTGTCTTCATCGACGAGATTGATAAGATCGCCAAGAAGAAAAATATGAACACCCGGGACGTCAGCGGGGAAGCGGTTCAGCAGGAGCTCCTCAAGATGCTGGAGGGAAGCCAGATGGAGGTCCCGGTGGGAGCCGGAAGCAAGAATGGCATGGTGCCGATGACGACGATCAACACGAAGAACATTCTCTTCATCTGCGGCGGTGCTTTCCCGGATCTTGGGGGGATCATCAAGGAACGGCTGACGGAGCACGCGGCGATCGGATTCGGCGCGGACCTGAAGGATAAATTCGAAGATGACAAGAACATCCTGAGCCAGGTGACAATCGAGGATCTGCGGAATTTCGGCATGATTCCGGAGTTTCTGGGCCGCCTGCCGATTCTCGTGACGCTGGAACCGCTCTCGAAGGAATACCTTGTCCGCATCCTGAAGGAGCCGAAGAACGCGATTCTGAAACAGTACCGGAAGCTGCTCGCGATGGATGAGGTGGATCTTGAGTTTGATGATGATGCGCTGGAAGTCATAGCTGAGAAGGCGCTCGCGAAGGACACCGGCGCCCGCGCGCTGCGCGCGATCCTCGAAGAGTACATGCTGGACATCATGTACGAGATCCCGAAGGACAGCTCCATTGGCAGAGTGACGATCACGAAGGAGTATCTGGAGCACACCGGCGGCCCGCGGATTGAGCTGCGGGGCCAGACTGCGCTGCCGGATCATGGGGATGCTGCGGGAGCAGCCCACTCTGAGGAAACCGGAAACTCCGAAGGAGAGCTATGAAAAAGGATGACAGGATACAGGTGAGACTGAGGCGGGTGATGATGTGGCCGCTCTATCTTCTCCCTGTACTTGCGGTGCTGACGTTTGCGGTTTACCTGATTGACCACTATGCCGGTGCCGCGGTCGGTATCTTTGATCTGGTCTATGTGATTTTTATGCTGCGCTGGCTGGCTTCGTGGCGGAAACAGACCGAGGATGAACTGGTCGATTTCGCCGTCGATTTCCAGCAGCAGCAGAAAAACCAGATCAGCAGTCTGCCGATCCCCTATGCCATTCTGGGAATGGGAGGGGAACTCCTCTGGGGAAACCGGAAATTTGAGGAGATTGTTCCGGAGGAGGACGGCGAGTTTCAGATCCGGAAGATGCTTCCGTCGCTGGGAAAGAGCATGCCGGAGGACGATACGAAGTTCGTCGAACACATCCGATGGAAACGGCGGGCGTATCAGGCAGAGCTGCAGATGGTATCTGGCTCTGCCGGAATGTACTCGCTGTTTCTCTTCGATGAGACCGCCCATCTGGCTGCTCTCGATGAGATCGAGAGGCAGAGAGCGGTAGTCGGGCAGATCTGCATCGACAATTACGATGAGGCCATGAGCGGCGCGGAGCAGGTGCGGCAGTCTCTTCTTGCGGCACTGATCGAGCGAAAGATCACGAGATATTTCAGCAGTCACGACGGCATTGTTGTCGCGACAGAGCGGGATAAGTTCACGGTCTTCATGCGCAAGAAGGGGCTCTATGAGGTGATGGCCGACCGCTTCTCCATCCTGGAAGACGTCAAGACCCTCAACATCGGCAACAATATCGCCGTAACGCTCAGCATCAGCATGGGAACAGGCGGCCGGACGATGGAGCAGAACAATGAGTTCGCCAGGAACGCACTGAATCTGGCTCTCGGCCGGGGCGGAGATCAGGCCATTGTCAAGACGGCCGACAGCATTCAGTACTTCGGCGGGAAAACCCAGCGGCAGGAGAAGAATACCCGGGTCAAAGCCAGAGTGAAGGCGCAGGCGCTGCGGGAGCTGATGCTCACCAGAGGAAAAGTGCTCATCATGGGGCATCACATTCCCGATATGGATTCCTTCGGCGCAGCCGTCGGCATCTATCTGGCGGCGCGGTCGCTCGAGAAGGAAGTTCACATTGTCATGACCGACATCAGCTCTTCGCTGCGCCCGCTGGTGAACCGCTTCCAGGCCAACCGGGACTATCCGACAGATATGATCATCAGCGGCGATAAGGCGAAGCTGCTCCGTGACATCAACACCATGGTGGTTGTCGTCGACGTCAACCGTCCGAGTTATACCGAGTGTCCGGCGCTCCTGGACAGAACCGGGACCGTCGTGGTTCTTGACCATCACCGGCAGGGTGGAGAGACCATTCAGAAGGCGACGCTCTCGTACATTGAGCCGTATGCGTCTTCCGCCAGCGAGATGGTGGCGGAGGTGCTGCAGTATTTCGGCGACAACGTCAAGATACGGCCGATCGAGGCGGAGACCATCTATGCGGGAATTGTCATGGATACCGACAATTTCGTGACCAACACCGGCGTCCGCACATTCGAAGCGGCAGCATTTCTGCGCCGGCAGGGCGCGGATGTGACCCGGGTCCGCAAGCTGTTCCGGGAGCGGATGGAGGACAGCCAGGCAAAAGCGGCAACCATCAGCAACGCGGAGATCTTCGCGGATTGCTTCGCCATCGGCGTGTGCGATGGAGCTGGCATTGAGAGTCCGACGATTGTCGGAGCGGAGGCGGCCAATGCGATGCTTGACATCATCGGCGTCAAAGCATCCTTTGTATTTACGGAATTTCATGATACCATCTATATCAGCGCGCGGTCCATTGACGAGGTCAATGTGCAGCTGATTATGGAGCGGGTCGGGGGCGGCGGGCATCTCAATATCGCCGGCGCCCAGATGGAAGGTGTCTCCGTGGAAGAGGCAAAGGAGCGCGTGGAGAAAGTCATCCAGCAGATGCTGGCAGAGGGCGCTCTGTAACGAAGGATGGCGCCGGATACAACAAGGAACGGCAGCGGCAGAAAACAGCAGCGGAAAACAGCAGCAGAGAACAGCGTCAGAGCGGTCCGCGGACCCA
>CADBOY010000079.1 GCA_902796405.1 uncultured Lachnospiraceae bacterium
GCTTACTCTGTTATAACTGCGCGAGATGTGAAACCGCCTGACCGCTATCAAATGCCATCGCTGAGCGAAATGTGAAACCGCCTGTCCTTCTATCAAATGTCATCGCTAAATGAAATGTGAAAGCGATTATCCAGCGATCAAACCGAGACTGGCAATCCGGGATTTTACCAGATTGACAGATCCGGCTGCCCCCCTTGATTGGATCATTCGAATTTCAAAAAAAGCGCGGGACTCTCGTCCTGCGCTTTTCATAGCGGAGAAGGGATTTGAACCCCTGACACCACGGGTATGAACCGTGTGCTCTCGCCAACTGAGCTACTCCGCCATCTTTCTGTCGTTCGGGGAACCCCGAACGACTTTGCTATTGTACCGAATCCACTATCATTTGTCAAGGCGTATCCGGTAACTTTTTCTATTCTTTTCATCAGAATCCGGATGCTCTCACTGGTTCAGGATTCCGCGCGCTGGTTCGGAATCGCTCCGGCAAAGCGATAGAGCTTCCATTTTCCCGAGTGGTAGCGCCAGAGAACCAGCAGGCAGGCGGCAACCCATGCCGGCGGCATGCTCACAAAATAGCATCTCCATCCGATGGCCGGCACCAGGGCAAGCAGGAAGGACAGGCTCAGGCGGATCGACAGGTTGACCAGCGTGGAAATCGCCGGGATCCTGACATCGCCGGCTCCCTGAAGGAATCCATTCGTGATATTCGTAATTGTGCTGACCCAGATAAACATCATCAGCAGATCCAGATGCGCTTCCGCCCGGAGCAGCGCTTCCCCGGCAATGCCGAAGATACCGAGAATCGTGCGATCGGCGAAGAACACAATCACCGAGACGACAAGGCAGATGGATACACCCATGACGAGCGTCGAGCGGTATCCGCGCCGCGCCCGCGCGTCTTTCCCCGCGCCGATGTTCTGTCCGGTAAAGCTGCTGACCGCTGCATTGAAACTATTGGACGGAATATGCACAAACTGCTCCACTTTCAGCATCGCCGCATACCCCTCAATGCTCGGAGTACCGAAGGAATTGATCAGGCGCTGAAGGATGATAAAACAGATGGCATTGACTGCGGACTGCAATGCGATGGGAATCCCCAGCCGCATCAGCAGACCGTACTTTCTGCGCCACAGAGATAACTCTCCTCTCTTCGGCAGAGCTTCCGGTACATGGCGGCGCAGATACAGCATGCTCGCGCCGGCTGCTCCCGCCTGGGAGATGACGGTCGCCGCGGCTGCGCCGGCAACCCCGGCGTGAAAGACAATCACCAGGATGAGATCGAGTCCGACGTTCAGGAAGGCAGAGATCAGCAGGAAAATCAGTGCCCCCTTAGAATCACCATGCGCGCGCAGGATGCCATACGTTACGTTATACAGCAGCTGGAAGATAATGCCTGATCCGCAGATCAGAAAATAGGTCATGGCATCCTTCTGCATGACTTCCGGTGTCTTCAGGAACCCGGCGATCATCGGGCGCGCCGCAAGGAAACACAGCCCCGTAAGGATGGCCGAGAGAATAATCGATGTAATATAGGAAGAAGCAGCGACTTCCCGCACCTCATCCGGCCGGCCGGCTCCCACGAACTGCGCAGCAGCGATATTCGTTCCATTGCCGAGAGAAGAGGATATCGCGGTCACGAGCCAGACCATGGAACTCACCAGACCGATCGCTCCCAGCGCCTCTGCGCTGACAAAATTCCCGACGATAACGCTGTCTACAAAATTATAGGCGACCTGAAGCAGAGTTGCTCCCATGATCGGAAGAGAAAAACGCAGTATGGTCTTCCACTCCGACCCGATGGTCATATCTTTTTTTCTGTTTACAGAAGGCATAACCAGTTCCCTCACTTCATATGCCGCAGTTTTTCACGCAATCCTTGTAAATCCTATCGCAAAATGCCTCTCTCCGCAAGGGCGATGGTTCAGGAGATCTACCGGCTCTCTTCGTTCTCTGCTATACTGATCTCAAATTCTATCCGACTCAGTATATCCAGGAGGCCTTATTCATGCTTCATATTATCAGCAACCCGCATTCCGGCCGCGGAACCATCCGCACCGCTTCGCTGCTTCGCCGGCTGCGGCGTGAAAATATCCCCTTTGTTCTCCATCAGAGCGATACACAGGAGGAGCTGACTGCGATCCTGCACTCTCTGACTCTGCACCAGGGAGATCCTCTCCTTCTGATCGGCGGCGATGGAAGTCTGCATACCCTGATCAATCAAGTTCCCCTGACCAAACTCTCTGTTCTCCTGCTCCTGCCCGCTGGATCCGGCAATGATTTCGCACGTGGTCTTCACATGAAGAGAGGTGAGGACGCTCTACTGTCTCTTCTCAAAGATCCAAGAACACTGCTTCCGGAATATCTTGACTGCGGCGAGGTATCTCTTCCGGGAGCCACCGAGCGTTTTCTGGTCAGCTGCGGCATCGGCTACGACGCCGGCGTCTGTGACGCCATCAACCATAGCCTTCTCAAGAGAACCGCCAGCCGGCTCCATCTGTCCCGTGCCGCCTTTCTTCTGCTTGGAATCCGCCAGGCTTTTCGCTATGAACCATTCACTCTGCGGCTCCGCACGGACAGCGGCAGCTGGAAAACCTTCCATAACACCGCTTTTCTGTCCTGCCACAACACCCCGTACGAAGGAGGCGGATGCCCTTTTGCTCCCGATGCATCTGCACGGAGCGGAGAACTGGAATTATGCGTCATAACCGGCCGGACACGCCTTGCCTTCTTCCTCGGAATTGCAGCGGCATACCTCGGCGGTCACCACGGCCTTCTCCCCAATGTCCATCTGATTCACTGCCGGAAGGCGGAAGTTCTCAGCGACCGGCCTCTTCCCTTCCATGCTGACGGAGATGTCACTCCCGGCGTCCGCGGATTCCGGGTTCGGTGCCACCCCTCCTGTGTCCCGCTTCTCTACGTATCCGGAAAAGACTGAGAGAACGGACCGCAAGGGACGAAGGCAGAAAACGCCGCTGTCCCAGGAAGGGGCAGCGGCGTTTTTATGAAGGTAGTGACACAATGATATGGTGATATCGAAAACAGATACACAAGCCGGCCGTGGAAATACCACCCGTCAGGCTTTCTTCACACCGACGAGTCCCTTGCGGTAAGCGCGGTTGTATTTGCGGCCGCTCTGGTCCTTCATCATCAGGGCTTCGCAGGCGTAAACCGTGCTCCGCATATCGACGTTGCAGGGATCCATGATCGCCGAATCCAGGCCGGCCTGAATCGCGTACGCCAGACAATTCTCATTGATGTACTTTCTGGCCGGCATATCGAAGCTGATATTGGAAATGGCTCCGGTCATCTTCACTTCCGGCGCAAATTCATGGATGCTGCGAATTGCTTCGCAGAAATCCAGCAGGGAAGTCGGCATGGCAGCCAGAGCCATCACGCAGGGATCGATATGGATGTTCTTCCGGTCCACTCCATAATGATCTGCCTTGGTAATGATGGATTTTGCGATCTCTACTTTCTTGTTGGTCTCAGTCGGGATGCCGTCCTTATCACAGGTCAGGCCGACAACCTGCCACTCCGTTCCCGCAATGATCGGGAAGATGGTCTCGCACTTATCGCCCTCTTCATTGACGGAGTTCACCATACCCGGGCGCTTTACAACTCCCTCTTCCAGGATTCTGGCAAGCAGCTTGGCATTCGGGCTGTCAATGCAGATCGGAACATCCGTGACCTCCTGGATCTGTTCAATCAGCCAGATCATTGCATCATACTCAAGTTCCGTACTGGTACTGGGAGCGCAGTCGATGAAATTCGCACCAGCCTCCGCCTGCTTTTTTGCGCGGTCCTGAATCATGGCGGCGTCACGGTTCTCAATCGCCTGCTTTACCGAAGGAATTGCTCCATTGATCTTCTCGCCAATAATAATCATTTATAGGCTCCTCTCCTGATGATACTGGAATCCCTGTCTGCGGATTCTGAAATCTCCGTAAACATTCGCGTAACACGGATATTCCGAGAGTTTCATCTGAAAATCGCGCAATATCTTTATTACACATATCTGCATTCTATCACCGGGCTTTGGATCTGACAACAATCTATGTTTTATCCGACCGATAACTTGAAGTTATTGGCATATTCGTTGACATTTCTCCACGCCGAGCGTATGATCATTATGATTACGAGCGTTCCGTGCTAAAAGGGAGGCCAATCAGAATGGACAGCACCCGGCTATTCTACTTCAAGGCCATTGCTGAGTCAGACAGCCTGACGAAAGCTGCGAAAAAACTCTATATCTCACAGCCGGCGCTGAGCAAAAGCCTGGCAGCTTTGGAAGAAGAACTGGGAACCAGCCTGTTTAACCGTGTTGCCGGACGACTCTACCTGAACGCAGAGGGGAAAATCCTGCTGAACTATGTCAATGAACTGGATGATCTCTTCCATCAGATTAAGGATCGATTCGGAGAACGTAAGGAAAAGGGAAATACTCTTCGCATCTACTCGATGGGCAATTATTTCTCCTTTCTGATGAAGGACTATTTTCAGTACGACACGCAGCCCGTGGAGCTCAAAGTCCTTTCTTCCCGAGATCTCATTGAATCGCTGTTCAGCGGAGACGCGGATGCGATCATCGCGGATGACCGGATGATCTGCCCGAATCTTCAGATAGGACTGAAGCGGATTCCCATCCTGTTTGAGCAGCTGTTGCTGATGGTCCCCCAGGATCATGATCTGGCCGGCCGGACCCATATCTCCATCCATGAACTGACGGAGTATAAGGTCATGCAGCATAACATGGACACCTGGCTGGCCAATATTCAGGCAGAGAACGAGGTCAGTCTGAACCTGTCCTGGTCCGTTGACAGTGAGACGTGGAATTACTACTGGTCCAGCTATAATGGAAAGATTCCGCTCTGCTTCGACTCTTCTTCCTCGTTCGTTGTGCATGAACAGCTCGAGGCCAGGAGAAGGAAATGCAGCATCCTGAAAGTCGACGGAAATTACACCAGCCGGATGCTGTACGTCTGGTACTTCAGTCAGAAAGAAGAAGCACTCACTGATTTTCTGAAATGCGTGAAGCAATGCTTCCAGTAGGGCGCTCTTCCGCGGTCTGCGGGGATAAAACGGAACCAGGAAACGGGGGAATCAGCCATGTCGGAAGTACTTGATCATCTGACCCGATGGATGGGAGATCTGGAGGAAGAAAAAGTTCTGCAGATGGCATCCCTATATGCAGGCAGTGGTAATCCGGACGTGATGCCGGCGATCACTGCTCTGAACCAAGGAATGCAGATCGTCGGCGAGCGTTTCGACCAGTGCGAATATTTCGTGGGAGATCTGATTGCCGCCGGCGCGATCTTTTCTGAAGCGCTGGAGATTCTCCGTCCCTTTATACCCCGGGCAGAGCCGGAATCCTGTCACGATCAGACCATCCTTCTCTGCACGGTAGAGAGCGACTACCACGACATTGGAAAGAATATTGTAAAATATGTCATGCAGTCCGAGGGGCTGAGCGTTCTGGATCTGGGCGTCAATGTACCGCCTGAGCAGATTGTGAAAACTGCCAGGGACAAAAAGATCCGGATTGTTGCACTCTCCGCGGTTCTGACCTCCTCCGTGGATTCTATGCGGGCAACGATCGAAGCGTTTCGAAAAGCCGGCCTTCGGGATCAGGTCAGGATTCTGATCGGCGGCAGCTGTACCAGTGAGAAGATCGCCTCCCACATCGGCGCAGATGCCTGGGGAAATCTTCCGGGAGATTCCGCCCGGATCTGCACTCAGTGGGCCCGGGAACTGCGGGGTAAAAACTAAGCAAGACATTCAAGCTGGAAGGTAAAGCAGCCAATCATCCGGACGCAAAGTAAGGCAGTTCATCATCCGGACACCAGTCCAACGCAGCCAATGATTCGGTGCACAGGCCGGCAATGATCATCCTGATCTGAGCGGAAGGAAGTCACGGATACAGACAAGAGTACCCTGGCGGCATCTAGCCTTGTATCAATCGGACAGAAGGGAATGGAGAAAATGATGCGCATCAAGATACTGGCATGTAAAACACTCGAGGCGGAAATCAACCGCGTTCTTCACGAGGAGGGCCGTGAAGACATCCCGGTCATCTGGATCGAATCCGGGCTTCACAATTATCCGAAGAAACTGCATGCCAGGCTGCAGGAGGAAATTGACAGGATCACGGACTGCGACCGTCTGCTCCTCTTCTTCGGTCACTGCGGCGATTCGGTAAATGGACTTGTCAGCGGTGATTTCGAGATGGTGATTCCGAAATTCTCTGACTGCATCTCTCTTCTTATGGGATCGGACGAACGGCGCAATGCTTATGGACGCGAGAACGCCGCCTATTATCTCACGGAGGGATGGATGCGCGGTGAGCGCAATCTCTGGGTTGAATATCAGTACACCGTCGATAAATATGGCGAGGAACAGGCAAAAGAGATCGCTGAGATGATGTACGCGCACTACCGCACGCTTGCCCTTCTCGATACCGGGACGGAGCCGATCGACAAGCTGTACCAGGAAACCGAGGGAATCGAGAAGACGCTGGGGCTGAAACGTCAGATTGTTCCGGCTTCGGTAGACCGCCTACGTGAACTGCTCCGCGGCACGCTGAATCCCGATTTCTTCGACATCGTAAAGCCCGGCGAGACCTTCCGCACCATGCTCGGAGCATGCACATCCGTACAATAAGAACCGTTTTCTTCAACATGAAGCATCGAGTGGCGCTTGACCATCAATACCGATGGATGCGCCGCTTTCATTAATATTAAGCATAAACCACAATTTACATTAACACAAAAGGAGCTGGCTTGTGGCCCGCTCCTTTTGTGTTTTATTCTCTGCTGATCTGTTCCGGCTTCACATGCCGGTGGATCAGCCACATCGTACCAATCAGCACTGCACAGCCGGACAGAGTCAGAATCACCTGTGCCGCATCACTCGCCAGCATCCTCTGTGCCGCTCCGCTCTCCGTCAGAATGACAGAGACAAGGTTGGCTGAGATATGTGCCGTTGCCGGAGCTGCGATGCTGTGATACTGCTCCATGAGATATCCGAATATCATCCCTAGGAGAAAGGTGTATATCCCCTGCAGCATATTCCCATGATACAAGGCGAAAATCACCGCCGTGCAGATCACCGCCGGAAGCGGATTCATCATGGCGCGGAACCGCTGCTGAACCAGCCCGCGGAACAGCATCTCTTCCATCAGTGGAATGATGACACCGACGCCGACCAGTTCGGCGATCAACTGCCCCTGATACAGAGCAGTCTGCACCAAATCCGCATCCCCGGACATCGCACTCATCAGGCCACTCAGATTGAGCAGTCCGTTGAATGTCACGCTGGCTGCGGCTCCGAGGGCGATCAGAATCAGGTAATATACCAGCGAAACGCGGCGATACCTTCTTTCTCTCCCTTCCTCCTCTCTGCGGTCGAACCATCGGAACAGAGCAATGACCGGAAACATCATCACGGCAACAGCGGTCGACAGCTCCACCTGATGCAGAGAGAGCCAGGATCCGATCGCCTGTGCCAGTTCCGGATAAGACGGAACGCTGCCGCCCTGAAGCAGCCCCGGTGCAGCCGCAGCCATGCCGGCGATGGATGCCAGAATCAGGGCAAAGTAGTAGACGCCGTAGTAGGACAGCACGGGGATAAATGCCCGCCATGTACCAAACGGTCTTCTGTTTTCATTCATCGGCAGATCCGGCGCCTCCTTCCTTCCCCCATTCTCTCATGCTTGCCTGCCGTTTCCCTGTCATCCCAGGCTCACCGTTATTACTCCGGAGCATTCAGCTTGACGGCGCCAGGATTGCGCACAATCTTCGCGATGTCCACCATCGTCATGTCCTTGCGAGGGCTCTCCAGCGCAGTCGCGAGTGCATTTGCCGTGTCAAGAGCCGTGAAGCAGTGAACTCCGGTCTCAATGGCAATCCGGCGGATCAGGAATCCGTCACGATTCTTCTCTGACCCTCTCGTCGGTGTATCGATCACGAGATCCAGCCGGTGCTCATAGAGCAGATCCGCTACACTGGGGGACGGTCCATGGAACCGGTTGACCTGCGTGACCTTTACGCCTCCGGCCGTCAGTGCCCTTGCTGTGCCTGGCGTTGCGTAGATCTTGTATCCCAGTTTCTCATACCGCTTTGCAATCGGTATGATCTCCTCTTTATCGGCGTCGCGAACGGTAATCAGCATCTCGCCGGTGTGCGGCAGATTGACGCCCGCTCCGAGGAAGGCTTTGTGAAGCGCCTCATCGAAGTTCGTCGCGATACCAAGAACTTCGCCAGTAGATTTCATCTCCGGGCCAAGACCGATATCTGCGCCGCGGAGTTTCTCAAAGGAGAACACCGGCATCTTGACCGCGATATAATCGCTCTTCTTCTGCAGCCCCGGTTCGTATCCCAGATCACGGATCTTCGCACCAGTGATCACCTGCGCGGCAATCTTGACGATCGGAATTCCCGTCACCTTGCTGATATACGGGACCGTACGGCTCGACCGCGGATTGACCTCGATGACATAGACTTCATCATGATAGACGATAAACTGAATATTGATCAGGCCAACCACATGAAGCGCTTTTGCCAGCTTCGAAGAGTCATCAACGATCTTGTCGACGATTTCCGGCGGAAGGGTCGTGCTCGGATAAACCGAGATGCTGTCGCCAGAATGAATTCCCGCTCTCTCAATGTGCTCCATGATGCCGGGGATCAGAATATTCGTGCCATCGCAGACGGCGTCAACCTCGCACTCCTTGCCCATCAGATATTTGTCGACGAGAATCGGATGCTCCTGCACCGTCTCATTGATCTCATCGATGAACTGAACCATATCATCATCGCTCGCGACGATATGCATTCCCTGTCCGCCGAGAACATAAGACGGGCGGACGAGCACCGGATAGCCGAGTTCATGTGCTGCCTTCAGTGCCTGGGGCGCGGTGAAAACGGTGCGACCTGCGGCACGCGGGATATGGCACTGTTCCAGAATCTCATCAAACAGCTCTCTGTCTTCCGCGGCGTCGACATCCTTCGCATCCGTTCCCAGAATCGGGACACCCATCTCCATCAGGTTCTTGGTCAGCTTGATCGCCGTCTGACCGCCGAACTGAACGACTGCGCCGTCCGGCTTCTCCAGATCTACGATGCTGCGGACATCTTCCGTTGTCAGCGGTTCGAAGTACAGCTTGTCGGCGATATCAAAATCCGTACTGACCGTCTCCGGGTTATTGTTGATGATGATGGTCTCATAATTCTGCTCGGAAAGGGACCATACGCAGTGCACGGAGCAATAGTCAAATTCGATTCCCTGTCCAATGCGGATCGGACCGGAACCAAGGACAAGGATTTTCTTCCGGTCATGCGTCACCTCGACCTCATTCTCTCCGTCAAAGCAGGAATAATAATACGGCGTCTCCGCATCAAACTCTGCAGCGCAGGTATCCACTGTTTTATAGGAAGCAACGATGCCATTGTCCATGCGCATCTGCCGCACTTCCTCCTCAGGGACACCGGCAAGTTCCGCAATCACGCGGTCCGGGAACTCCAGACGCTTCGCTTCGCGCAGCAGATCCAGCTTCAGATAATCCCGGCGCAGCGCAGCTTCCACCTCCACAAGATGCTCAATCTTGTCCAGGAACCAGGGATCAATCTTGGTGACCTCGTGGATCTCCTGAAGGGTAATGCCGCGGCGCAGTGCTTCCGCGATGACAAAGACACGCCGGCTGTCTACACGGAGAAGAAGCTTGCGGAGATCGCCTCCGGATACATCCTCATATTCCCGCCGCTGCAAGCCATATGTATTCTGTTCCAGCGAGCGGATCGCCTTCATCAGAGCACCTTCGAAATTCGTGCAGATACTCATGACTTCACCAGTTGCCTTCATCTGCGTTGTCAGAGTCTTCTTGGCGTAGATGAATTTATCGAACGGCCACTTCGGAATCTTGACAACACAGTAATCGAGCGTCGGCTCAAACATCGCGTAGGTCTTGCCGGTGACCGCATTCCGGATCTCATCCAGTGTATAGCCGAGTGCGATCTTCGCCGCTACCTTCGCGATCGGATAACCAGTCGCCTTGGAAGCAAGGGCAGAGGAACGCGAAACACGGGGATTCACCTCGATGACGCAGTATTCAAAGCTGTCCGGATCCAAAGCGTACTGAACGTTGCATCCGCCGGTGATGCCAAGCTCCGTGATGATATTGAACGCAGAGGAACGGAGCATCTGGTGATCCTTGTCCGAGAGCGTCTGTGACGGAGCAACAACGATACTGTCGCCCGTGTGAACGCCAACCGGGTCAAAGTTCTCCATGTTGCAGACCGTGATGCAGTTACCGGCAGAATCCCGCATCACCTCGTACTCAATTTCCTTCCAGCCGGCGATGGAGCGCTCTACCAGAACCTGCCCCACGCGTGAGAGACGCAGGCCATTCTCCAGGATCTCCCGCAGCTCCTCTTCATTGTGAGCGATTCCGCCGCCACTGCCGCCGAGTGTATAGGCAGGGCGTAGCACAACCGGATAACCAATCTGCTCCGCGAACTTCGCGCCATCATCCACGTTCTCCACAACCTGAGAAGGGGCAACCGGCTCATGGATCTTCTCCATCGTCTCTTTGAACATGAGACGGTCTTCCGCCTTCTTGATGGTGAGCGGCGTGGTTCCGATCAGCCGGACATGATGTTCTTTCAGGAAGCCCCTCTCATCGAGCTCCATGGCAAGATTCAGACCAGCCTGACCGCCAAGTGTAGGGAGAATGCTGTCCGGTTTCTCGATCTCTATGATCTTCTCCACAACAGGCACGGTCAGCGGTTCAATGTATACCATGTCGGCGATATCGCCATCCGTCATGATGGTCGCCGGATTGGAATTGACCAGAACGACCGTGCCCCCTTCTTCCTTCAGAGCCCGGCAGGCCTGTGTCCCGGCATAATCGAACTCTGCTGCCTGCCCGATGACAATAGGGCCGGAACCAATTACAAGAACCTTTTTGATCTCCGGATTCTTTGCCATTATCTCTTACCTCCCATCATATCGAGGAAACGGTCAAACAGGAAATTCGTGTCATGCGGTCCCGGGCTGGCCTCCGGATGAAACTGTACGGTGTATACCGGCTGCTTCAGATACTGAAGCCCCTCATTCGATCCATCATTGACATTCTCAAAAGCAGGCTCCGCAATCTCGGTATCAATACTCTCCTTCTTCACCACATAGCCGTGATTCTGAGGAGTGATGTAGCACCGCCCCGTCTTCAGGTCACGCACCGGATGATTCCCGCCGCGGTGGCCCCACTTCATCTTCCTCGTGTCGAAGCCATTCGCCAGAGCCATCAGCTGATGGCCAAGGCAGATTGCAAAGATCGGAATGCCGGTAGCATACAGAACCCGGAGTTCATTGATAATTTCCGGGCAGTTTTTCGGATCGCCAGGGCCGTTGCTGAGCATGATGCCATCCGGATGACCATCCAGCACGGTCGCCGCATCCGTAAACGCCGGATAGATAGTGACCTGACAGCCTCTCTGATTCAGGCAGCGGGCAATATTGCCCTTCGCGCCGTAATCCATCAGCGCCACCTTGTAGCCATCGCCGGGCAGAACCGTCGGCTCAGAGCAGGTGACCCGGTCCACTACTCTGCCCTGATTATAAGCGCGGATGCGGGGGAGAACCTCCTCCATGCGGAAGTCCGAATCGGTTGTGATCATTCCGTTCATCGTTCCGGATACGCGGAGGATCTTCGTCAGTGCTCTTGTGTCAATGCCGCTGATTCCGGTAACTCCCTGCTCCAGTAAAAAATCCCGGAGAGTCGTTTCACAGCGGAAATTACTGGGGCGTCGTGCGCATTCGCGAACGATAAAGCCATCCGGCCAGGCTCTTCGGGATTCCATATCCAACTTATTAATACCGTAATTACCAATCAGCGGGTAGGTCATTACTACGGACTGGCCTGCATAGGAAGGGTCGGTCAGGACCTCCTCATAACCTGTCATCGAAGTATTGAAGACGACCTCGCTTATGACTTCTTCGGTGGATCCAATACTCTCCCCCGTAAATACGCGGCCGTTTTCCAGTATCAAAAAGGCTTTCATTCTGATTCCTCCTGTTTCAGGCATACCCCGCGGATATAATTGCTCAAATTGACAAGATTCTACCACAGCTTTTCTCTTTTGGCAATAGTCAAAAGTCAGCCGCCCGGCTCCGGGGCAAGCCGCCGGATTCGAAGGTTCACTGCAGCGCGAAAGCAGAAAAACCGGCGGTAAGTCCAGATAGAATGATTCATCCTCATTCTTCCTTCGTCTTCGAAGAAAATTCTTCAATAATCAGAAGGTTTCCATCCTGAACTTCAACATAGCCATCCTTCCCGGTAAAATGATTGCTGACTCCCAGCGGAAATTCCGGCTGAAGGGTTCCCTCCTCAAGACCATAGTAGAATCCTCGCTCTGTCACGCCATACGCTGATCCTCCGACCGCAAATACCGACAGATAGGCTCCCTTCCGCGGTGGATACTGGTCCGCCGGGAAGCTGACCCGCGCCGGTTTTTCCCCTCGGATTCCCCGGATCACACGGATCCGGGAACCATTTCCAATCAGGATTCCCTTCCCGCCGGATGACGCGATCTGAAGCAGCA
>CADBOY010000080.1 GCA_902796405.1 uncultured Lachnospiraceae bacterium
AACACGAAGAACCACAGAGGCATCGGAGACAAGAGGACACAAAGATGGCTCTAATATCGAACTTGAGCAGGCATTTGAGGAATTCTGGAGCGAATACCCTAGACATGATTCCCGAAAAGCAGCGCTAACGGCATTTCGCCATGCGTGCACCAGCTCCAAGGTGCTTGCAGAAATCATGAACGGGCTTAGATTCCAGAACCGCACTAAGTTTTCGAAGACGGAGAAGCGGTTTATCCCGTATGCACAGACCTGGCTTCACCAGGAACGGTGGAAGGATCCGGTTGAGGAGGCTGACGTGAGAGCTGCACCGCCAGTAAACCTGGTGGAGGAAAGCCTTCAGAAAACCAAAATCGTGGATCAGCTGACTGGTGAAGTGATCGAGGTGACCACTGTCGGACCGATGAAGTGACCGCTATAGCTATGCAGTCAAAACCGGAATCTTTCTACAACCAGGCATGGATCATCGCAACGATCTTCCTGAAGAATGCCTACATCCCGAAGCTCAGTATCCGGCCGGAGATGATGGATTATCCGTACAACCGGTATCTGCAGCTGTGTATGGCATCGTACGAGCAGAAGCAGTATCTGGATCTGGACTTTGTAATCCGGAATCTGAATCCTCAGGAAGCGTCGGATTTCCTCGGGGTGCTGGAGGCTTGCCCGAATGCCTCTTATCCGGCGTTTGTGCACTATGAGAAGTCGGTTTACGAGGACTACATCCGGCGGACAATTGACCAGAGATGCGAGAAGTGGAAGAACGGTGAGATTTCGCTGGATGAGCTGCGGAAGGGGCTGGATCTGCCGGCGGCGTATGACACCGATATCCTGAACTATGAGGACCTGAAAAACACGCTGACCACGGAACAGAGAGCACTGAAAATCGTTGGATACCCGAATATCCGGAACATGGCCAACCTGAAAGAAACGGACCTCCTTGTGATCGGAGCCTGCACCGGCAAAGGGAAATCTGCATTTGCGCTGAATCTCCTGGAAGATCTCAGCAGGAACTATCCCTGCACCTACATCAACATGGAAATGGGTGTGGCGAGCGTTCACAAGCGGATGATTGCGATCCACACTGGCATCAGTATCGACGAGCTGGAACGGTTCCGATACCTGGCACCGGCGCGGCAGGAAGAGATACTGAAGGCTTCAAAATTTATCAATGACAGGCATATCACACTGGTGAACTCGAGCCAGAACATCAACTCGGTCCGGGAGATTGTTGCCTCTCACAACAACGAGCACCATGTGGTGTTCGTGGATCATATCGGGCTGATCCGGGCGCCTGGGAACAGCCTGTATGAGCGCATGACATATACCGCCAAGGAACTGCGGAAAATGAGCCTCGATTACAACACGACGATCATTGCCCTGTGCCAGTTGTCGAGGCAGGCAGCTCAAGCTAAGAAGCCGGATTTGAGCATGCTGCGGGATTCCGGAGAAATTGAGCAGTCCGCAACCAAGGTGATGCTCATGTACTCGGAAGAAACCGCAACGGGTGAGAAATACTTCATCGACATTGCGAAGAACCGTGATGGCCGGACGGGAACAATTCCGATCGTCTTCACGAAGAACAATCAGAAGATCATTGACTGAGAAAGCAGAAAGGAATGGTAAATGTTATGAAAGCGCAGAGCAGGCCGGCGCGTATCTTCAAACGGAAAGCCAGAAGGACAGAGGGCAACAATGGCTAGACACTGCAACACCTATGGGCCGAATGCCAAACATGGCCAGGAGGTTGTACAGCCCTTTAAATTCAATGACTGGCAGAAGATGGAACAGATCTGCCTCATGGAAAAAGAAGCGGCTCCTGCAGGCTCTCTTGCCTACTACCGCGCATACAGAAGCTATATCCTGCTGCTGATCGGAGTGAATGTTGGCGCGAGGATCTCTGATCTGATCGAATTCACACCCAGAACATTTGCCGGCGGGAGATGCGAATTCCGGGCGCATAAAACCGGAAAACTGGTCAGGTATGAAATCGACCATGAGATCTATTCGGAAATCCAGAAATACGTGAATGAGTTCCATATCAGCATCAACACGTTTCTTTTCCGGGCGACATCAGGGAAAGAGATCATTAACGACAGGATTTCACGACAGATGGCGTGGAGAGAGATTCACAGGCTTGCGAAGCTGGCAAAGGTTGATTACTGTGTCGGAACGCACAGCCTCAGAAAGAGCTACGCAAGGTGGCTGTATGATGCAGGGATGAACCTGTCAGATGTTGCTGCATTGCTCCAGCATGAGGATCCAATGACGACGCTGCGGTATATCTGCATTGATTCGGAGTCCACCAGGGACAAGAGAGAACACGTCAGATTTGTGCCGAAATTCCGGCCCTAGTTAACATATCGATTTAAGTATAATGACCGGTCCTTGGAAGAAATTGCTGAAAATTGCAGAACCCCGCATCAGAACAGGCGATCCAGCACATCAGGCCTCTCAAAAACGGACCATTGTACCAGTTAACATAGCCTATATTTCGTAAACCGGTTCAAATACATACATGCATGTGCTTCGTTGCTAAAGACCGCGAGCATGTCAACCTGCTGAAAGTCTATCCGTACAACCTTATCCCGATAATCACCGGCGAAGATGACAGCTCCTATCTGAGATCGGATGACGGTGAAGAAAATGAAGAACCAATGCGCTATTACTCTCCTGGAATCATTGAAGATGTTATGCACAAAGCACTGACCGAGAGAGAAACCAAAGTGCTCCAGATGCGTTACGAGTGGGGCATGACGCTTAAGGAAGTAGGAGCAGAGTTAGGAGTTACACGTGAGAGAGTGCGCCAGATCGAAGCAAAAGCCTTTCGAAAGCTTCACTACAGAACTTACCACTATGAACTGGAGTGCGTGCCAAAGAAGGAACTGATGGGAGCACAGTTCCAAGTAGAGCATTACAAAGCACAGGCTGATTATCTGCAAAGGGAATTAGACCGAATCAGAGGAATCGTACCGGCGCAGAGAGAAGAAATGGAGAAGAAAAGCACACTACTTGAAACACCAATTGAAAACCTAGATCTGAGTGCACGGTCCTATAAATGCTTGAAGCGTGCAGGGATCCAAGCGCTGGGCGATCTGTGCGGGAAGACATACGCCGAAATGATGAAAGTGAGAAATCTTGGAAAGCGCTCGCTTGCAGAGATCGAGGACAAGATGAAAGAAAACGGGCTCAGATTCAGACCGGAAGGGGAAGAAACCCACGACAATGACTAATGCGGAAAGACATATCAAGGAGGAGCTAGGACTATGACGCGAGTACCATATAAACGGATCCAGTGGAAAGGTAAAGCCGATCCTGACAAGAACACACTGTTTCTTTGGGAAGCCGGGATTATCTCAACAACGGAAGCGATCCTTCGGGTGGAATTGAATAATCAACTAGATCCTGGCAGCATCAGCGAAGGACAGTTCAGAGAAAATGCTGAATGGTTGGGATACCGCAGAAAACATCTTGGCTGGCTTGGTGAATGATGGGAGAACGTTGGAACCGGCCGGATTTTGCACAGAAGTGACTGAAATCAAAGAAATATAAACGCGGATGGTAAAACGTCCGTCTAATCAAGAAAGCGCGAAAATGAGGCGCTTACGGAGGAAATGAAGTATGACACAAAA
The DNA here is from genome assembly GCA_902796405.1 of uncultured Lachnospiraceae bacterium. Classification (GTDB taxonomy): domain Bacteria; phylum Bacillota; class Clostridia; order Lachnospirales; family Lachnospiraceae; genus UBA3305. The sequence goes on from CADBOY010000080.1 coordinate 3,627, forward strand.
ATACTGCGCAATCTGCGGGAGAATGATCTTTGAAACCCCGCACCGGCTGTATGTCGCTGAGGTCAATAGCAATGACAAAATTCAGGAGATCCCTGGGATGACGAGTTTGGTGGCAAACAAATGGTTGTGTCATGACTGCTACTCTAGGATCACGATGAAAATTCTTACTACCATGATTGAACGGAAAACGCCCGCTGATACTAAGCCGTTGACAGAACCAGAGGCACTTGATTATCCGGAACCAAAAGCAAAAAGAAACAAGCGGGAGAAGATGCCGGAGAAACCCAAGCCAGTGCCGGAAAAGGCGACACATAAGCCAAACATAGGAACCGTCATTGCCCTTTATAAGGCAGGATGGAGCCGTGAGCGGATTGCAGAGGATATCGGGTTGCCGATCAGTGAGGTGACTGAGATGTGTGCTCAGGCTCACGCTGAGGGGAAAATATGACCCTTGAAGACCTTGAAGAGTTGCGTTACCTCGACTCAGAGATCAAGGCTGTTCAATTGGAAATCGAGAGCCTGTACAACACTTACAGGTCACCAGTTTTTGAAAAAAT
>CADBOY010000081.1 GCA_902796405.1 uncultured Lachnospiraceae bacterium
ACCTGTCGGCCTGGTCCCATCGCCGCTTGCCAGATAATGCAGGATCACCAGGTACTGCCAGTTCTCCAGGGCCGGCTCGCTCCGGTAATCCGGCACAGAAATTCGTACACTCTGTCCCAGTGCATCCAGCGTGAGAACGCTCTCTTCCGGATGCCAGACCGCCCCGGTCTTCTCCGCGATATCCGCCGGCTCACGCTCCGCCAGCTTCTCCCGTGCTGCCTGAAACATGAGTTCATAGGCGCGATTGGCCTGCTCTTTGTTCTGGTCCTTCTCCGAAAGCCGTTCCTCTGCCTGCTGCACTCTTCTCACGCCGATGCACCTCCTGCTTCATTTTATATCCATGGGGCTCCCTGGTCGATTTCGCCGCGCCGGGATCATCCGGGCGAAATTCCGATCATTTCCGCAGATCTCTCTGGCCGATTTCGCCGCGCCGGGATCATACGGGCGAAATTTCGATACGATCCGTGTTCCGTCGTTCTGCGGAAATTCTGCAGAACAGATCCGGCTCAGGACTGCAGGATGCCGCAGCGGTCGATAGCCTGAATCGCCTCGCGGATTTGCTCCGGCGGCATGACGAGGGCGAAGCGGACATATCCCTCGCCGAGCGGGCCAAAGCTGCTGCCGGGCGTCACGATGACGCCGCACCGGTCGATCAGATCCAGGCAGAAATCCATGCTCTTCTCATAGCGGTCCGGAATCTTCGCCCACACGAACATGCTGCCATGAGAATCCGGGCAGTCCCATCCGATGGCGCGAAGTCCGCCGCAGAGGGCGTCCCGGCGCTCCTGATATTTCCGGCACTGCTCGCGGACCGTATCCGTCGGCCCGGTCAGCGCCGCGATCGCTGCTTTCTGCAGCGGCAGGAACATTCCGAAGTCAATCTGGCTGCGCAGCTTGCGGAATGCCGCAACGACGTCTCTCCGCCCGATCAGGAAACTGATCCTCGCTCCGGTCAGATCGAAGCTCTTGGAGAGAGAGAAGAATTCCACGCAGACGTCCTCCGCCCCCGGATAGCTCAGGATGCTCCGTCCTTCATTGCCATCGAAGATGATATCGCTGTACGCATTGTCATGCACCAGCAGAATGTCATATTTTCTGGCAAATGCAATCAGTTCCTCATAGAGCTCCGGCGTTCCCACGGAGCCCATCGGATTGGACGGGAGGGAAACCACCATGTATTTCGCGCGCCGCGCCGTCTCTTCCGGAATATCCGAAACCCGGGGCAGGAAATGATTCTCCGCCGTCATGGGATAGTAGACGATGTTGGCTTCAGCCATATTCGCTCCCGCAATGAACACCGGGTAGCAGGGAGTCGGCAGAAGAACCGTATCGCCGGCATTGCACAGCACGAGGCCAATGTGCCCCATACCCTCCTGCGTGCCATAGCAGCTGGCAACCTGGTCCGGCTCAATGGTCACGCCGTAGCGCTTCTGATAATAAGAACAGACTGCGTCCAGCATCTCCGGCATGTCGCGAAGCGTGTAGCGCCAGCTCGCCGGGTCCTTTGCGGATTCAATGAGCGCCTCGCGGATGTGCGCCGGCGTCTCAAAATCCGGAGTTCCCACGCTCAGATTGTATAATTTCCTGCCCTGCGCCTCGAGCTCCACCTTCCGGTCATTGAGCGCGGCAAAGATTTCCGCGCCAAACCGGTCCAGCCTGCTGCTGAACTGCATTGTCATGTTCTCCTTTCTGTTGCTGCCATGTTCCGGCAAATAAAACTCCTGAGCGGCCGTCCCTTCCAGTTCTCACTTGTCAGCAAGGCCGCAAGCGGTTTTCACAATCAGAATCTGCCGCTTTCCTCTGCCAGTCGATCGCCATCGCCGTTCCACGATCAAAGTTTGCCCGGCTTTCGCCTGCCTATCCGGCTTCACTCCGTTGTTCCGCGGTCAGTTCTGGTTTTGATTCACTCTTCCGGCCGCCATCTCCGCAGTCAAGATCTGTATCAGGACGTACGGCACTCCTGACCTTCGCTTCCTTTTCAGACTCTCCGCAGAACCTCCCAGATCCACATCAGGGCTTCCCGCGGCAGGATCTTTGAGAAGATCCGGTCTAACGTGCAGATCACGCCAGGCGTGCACACGGCGGATCCTCTCCGGCTCGCCCGCAGCGCGCTCCTGGCGACGCGGTCTGCGGTGGTCGCCATCATAAAATGGCGGATCGGCGGTTTCCCGCTGCCTTCCGGTTTTCCGCTGCCTTCTGCCGCCCCTGACGCATCCAGATTTTCTGAATGACCGGGGTCGGCGATGGCGATAAATTCCGTATCCTTCACCCAGAACGGGCAGACCGCCGTCACAGCGATCTTTCGCGGGAGCAGCTCCATCCGAAGCGCTCTCGTGTACTGATACAGGAATGCTTTTGACGCCGCGTAGATATTGATCTGCTGCAGCGGCTGAAATGCCGCCGTGGAACAGATCTGAATGATCCGGTCTCCGGCTTTCATGTGCGGCAGCGCTGTAAGCGTCACGCTCACGGCCGCGCTGCAGTTCAGATCAATCATATGAACCGAGTCATATTGGCTGACCTTCTCATAATTGCCGATCTTTCCGTATCCCGCGCAGTGGATCAGCAGACCCACCTCTGCGTCCGCCTCCGCCAGCTGTCTGGCCAGTTCGTCATAGGATTCACGGGCCGTCAGGTCCAGAGGAATCGCGCGGGCCGGACAGGAAAGCTCTTCGGCAACCGCCTCGAGTCTCTCCTTTCGCCGCGCAATGAGCCAGATCTCATCGATGTCCTTTTCTTCCTGCGCGACGCGGATGGCGAATTTTTCTCCCATGCCGCTCGACGCTCCGGTGATCAGCGCAATTCTCACGGCAGATCACCTTCCTTCCGGCGTTTTCTGCGGGCGAGGCGGTACATCACCGCCTCACCCCGGATCAGCACGGCACTGACCAGAGCGAAAATGAGCGCGGCCGTCCCGGTAAAGCGCACCAGCCAGTTCCAGACGCGGCCGATCAGCTCCAGAACCATCTCTCTCAGTCCTCCACGTCTTCTACAATGTTGTTGAAATACTCGTCAATATTTTCCAGATCTTCCAGCCAGGATGCGTATCTGGTATCTCCCGCCTGCTCCATGTTCGTCTCTTTCTTGGACGCGGCCAGTGCCTTCTGGGAGCTTTTCACCGGCTTCAGCGTACCAGCACCGGCAATGCACCCGCCCGGGCAGGCCATTCCCTCCAACAGATAGCCGTTGTACTTGCCCGCCTTGGCCAGCATCATCATCTTCTTGCACTCGGCCAGACCTGCCGCGTGCTCCGTCTTGACCTCACGGCCCGGCTCGATCTTCTCAATATAGCGGCGGACCGCCTCTGCGACACCGCCCTCGGCGGCAAATCCGCGGCCGTCCCGGCTCGCCTCATTGAGCGGACGGTCCTCCGGCAGCTGCGCGAAATCCACGTTCTTCGCATTGAACATTCCTTCCAGTTCCTCGAAGGTCAGGGTAAAGTCGACGTAACTCTTGACCGACCGGCGGCTGGCCTCCTGCTTCTTCGACAGGCAGGGGCCGATGAAAGCGATCTTGCACTCCGGGTGTTTCTTCTTGATCAGGCGCGCGGTCAGAACCATCGGCGTCAGCGCCATGGAGATGGTGTCCTTATAGGCCGGGAAGTTCTTCTTCGCCATAATCGACCACGCCGGGCAGCAGCTGGTCCCCATGAAGGGCAGCTTGTCCGGCACTTCCCGCAGGAAATGGCCAGCCTCCTCGATCGTGCACAGATCCGCGCCGACCGCCACTTCCGCCACGTCGGTAAATCCCAGCGCCCGGAATGCCGGACGAATCTTGCTTGCCGTGAGCTCCGGACCGAACTGCCCGGCGATCGCCGGTGCCACAATGGCGTAAACCGGTGTGTCGCTCTTTAACGCCTCAATGGTCTGATAGATCTGGCTCTTGTCGACGATTGCCGCGAAGGGACAGCTCACCAGACACATTCCGCAGGCCACACATTTGCTCTGATCGATGTCCGCACGGCCGTACTCATCCGTTCCAATCGCGCCGACCCCGCACGCCTTGCGGCACGGGCGTTCCTGGCGGAGAATCGCGCCGTAGGGGCACGCCTCGATGCACTTGCCGCACTTGATGCATTTATCCTGATCAATCACAGAGCGCCCATTTACCATCGAGATCGCGGACTTCGGGCACACCTCATGGCAAGGATGCTCCAGACAGCCCTGACAGGCATCCGTCACGAAGACGCGCTTGTCCGGACACTTGTGGCAGGCAAACTTGATGATATCAATCAGCGGCGGCTCATAGTATTTCTCTGCGATCATGCTCGCATCCACGCCCTTTGAGATCAGCGTGTGCTCCGTCATCTTCCGCAGAGACATGCCCATCGCCACGCGGAGACGCTCTCCGACGATCGCCCGCTCCAGGAAGATACTGTCGCGGTACGTCGCAATCTCACCAGGGATAATCTTATAAGGAAGCTCATCGAGCTGCTCCGCTCCGCCACCATCATAGGCAAGCCTTGCGATTTCCGTGAATACCTTGTTTCGGATTTTCGCTTTCTGGGTTTCAACCCCTCTCATCGGTTCCTCCTCTCTGCGGCAGAAGCCGCAAGGTCCATTCCGTACCATCAGGGGAGCCGGATCCCTTCCGATCCGGCTGCAGGCAGAGCACTCGTGCTGTGCTCCGATATACTGCCATGAGTTTAACACAGATAAAAATCTCTGACCAGAGGCCAGGGAAATGAATTGAAGGGACCCGGCTTTCATGATAAGGTAACAGTATCAGGCAATCGGTGCCGCAGGACAAAATGGCAGCACCGGCAGAGCGCACATACATCTTTCCGATGGGAAATGGAGCGTCATTCATGAGGACGGACAGAGAGCGGGAAGAGACCTTCGAAAAGAATCAGCGCATCGGGGACGACATCAAGCTCTGGGCGCACCGGGTGGAACGAAGCATTGAGCTGGTGATGGCCCTGATCGTCATCGCCGCCGTCATCC
>CADBOY010000082.1 GCA_902796405.1 uncultured Lachnospiraceae bacterium
ATTTCTTTCTTGTTGTAAGAACCGCAGGCTTTGCAGACTCTGTGAGGGACCATCAGGGCACCGCACTTGCTGCACTTTACCAGCGTCATACTGCGCATCTTCCAATTCGCTCTGCGGCTGTCTCTTCTCGCCTTAGAGGATTTATTCTTGGGGCAAATGGACATCAGTGCAACCTCCTGTCATAAGTAAACAATCACGTACAAAAACCGTACTTGTATATTATATAGATGGATATAGGGTTTGTCAACCGATCACCGGGGAAAATTCGCGGTACTGAAATGAAAACTTTATTTCGCGGTAAATGCGCCAAATTGAGCCAAATATGGGAGGAATTCCGCGTGTCTTCTCCGCGTTTTCAGCACTGCGCTGACGGATGTTCTCTGTGCCACGCAGCGACAACGTCGCGGTCACGGGCAATCTGTTCCGTCAGTTCCTCGACCGAGCGGAATCTCATCTCCGGACGGACATAATGCAGAAGATCGGTTCGAATTCTCGTACCGTACAAATCTCCATCAAAATCCAGCAGGCTGGTCTCCAGTCCGGCTGTCCCGCGATCCGATACCGTCGGTTTCACTCCCACATTCGCGGCCCCGCAGTAGATATGCCCTCCGGCATGCACTCGGACGGCATATACACCAAACGGAGGCAGAATCTTGTCCGGAGGAACTTCCTGATTGATTGTAGGGTATCCGATTCTCCGGCCCAGCTGCTCGCCATGACCCACGACAGAACAGTATCCAAACGGGTAGCCCAGCATATCGTTCACTTCTTCCATGCGTCCCTGTGCCAGCGTCTCCCGAATCCGCGTGCTGCTTACTTCAGCTCCCCGATACTGCACTTTTCCGACAACCCGCAGACGAAAGTTCTTCTGGCGCGACTGTTCTTCCAGAAAATGAATGTTGCCGCTGCGCTGATAGCCGAATGCGCAGTCCGGTCCGGCCGCAATCTCTCTGGCATTCAGCCTGCCCAGCAGGACATGGTCCAGAAATTCTGCCGCCGGCATTCTCCGGACCCAGTCCTCGAATGGGATCTCAATCATTCCGTCCACGCCAAGATTTTTGGCAGCAACGCGCTTCTCCGGCTCGGAGTTCAGTCCCGGACAGAACTTTCCCGAGAGCACCTGCTGCGGAGACTTCGAGAAGGTGAGCAGGAGGAGCTGTTCTCCCTGCTGCAGATCTCCCCTGGCACGGGCGATGAGCTCCTGATGACCGATGTGAAATCCGTCAAATTTTCCGATGATGACTACGGAACCGGCCGCCTGCTGAAAATTCTTAAGATCATGAACGATAAACATTATCCATCCTCTGGTGCCTGACGCCGCAGCGTCACAGAAACATTTTCACCGGGCGCATCGCCTGAAGCCCGTCATCCCACCGGTAGACCGCAGTAAACCGGCCGTCTTCCCGGTATACGGCGACCCTCCTGGAACGGATCTCTCCGGCGGCCTCCCCGCATTCCGGCGGCAGAATATTCCCGTTTTTCAGCCTCTTCATCCCATTTTCACCGTGCACGGTAAATCGGGGCAGACCGGAGAACAGATCTTCCAGTGGATGAACCACCTCTTCCAGCGTACCTGCCTCTTTCCGGGCCTCCACCTCAGCCAATGGCAGAGCCTCACTGATATCCCAGCCGCCGGCACGGGTTCGCGTCAGACTCTCCATGGCCGCTCCGCAGCCGATCCGCTCTCCGATGTCATGGCTGAGGGTCCGGATATAAGTTCCCCTGGAGCACACGATGCGCAGCTTTACCAGCGGAATCCGGCAGGACAGAACATCAGCCCGATAGATGGTAACCGGTCTGGGCTCTCTGTCAACGACCTTTCCGGCACGCGCCAGATCTACCAGCTTTCTCCCGTTCACCTTGAGTGCCGAATACATCGGCGGTATCTGCAGGATCTCCCCGGTGAATTCCTGAACGACAGCCCGAACCTCTTCCTCACTCGTCTGAACCGGTCTGGTCTTAAGCACCGTTCCTGTCATATCCTGCGTGTCCGTGGTCACACCGAGCCGGATCACCGCTTCATAAGTTTTGTCTGTATCAGGCAGCAGTTCGATCGCTTTCGTCGCCCGGCCCAGGCAGACCGGAAGCACACCGACCGCAGCCGGATC
>CADBOY010000083.1 GCA_902796405.1 uncultured Lachnospiraceae bacterium
CGTCAACTATTGAAAGCGCCGTGTACCGAACGGTACGCACGGTGCTGTGAGAGGACGGGGGCTAATCACCCCCTCCTACTCGATTCTGCAGGGTAATTCCAAAAGGGGATTTCCCTGTCAGCAGTGGAGTCCAGAGGAGACAGCGTCTTCTTTGGCAGGAAGAATCCAAAGAATCAGGCGGTTTCGTGGCAGGGGATTCCAAAGGGGACAGCGTCCCATTTGGCACACGACTTTCCGCGGAAAGTCTAGTGTGTTATACCTTTATCCGAAGACCGACAGCAAAGCAGCGGCGTGTGTCCCTTTGAAGCACAGGCTGCTTTTGCGTTGCGGCGTGATAAGGTCGCTTCCGCAAAGGAAGCAGACATTTGAGCGACGCAATAGGAATGGTGACGTGCTTTCTGTCATGGCACCATTCCGGGTCGGACGGAGGATAGAGGTATACAGAAACCACACAATGGAATTACTGCTGTTCCCAATGGAGCTCCTCGCGGAAACTGTGCAGAGCGGCTCGTTCGATGCCTTTCGCACGGCTCTCGCTTAAGTGAAAATGCGCTGCGGTCTCTTCCCTGTCGTGGAGAAGATCATCATCAAAGCCGTAGCGATAGCGGAGGTACGTGCGCTCTCTGGCAGAGATCATATTCAGAGCATGATGGATTTCTTCATAGGTCTCTTTCTCGATATAGATCTGTTCCGGAGTCTTGGTATACTCCGAAAACAGCCTGTCATAGAAGCTGCTCTCGTCAATATCTTTATCGTTATAGGGCTCGATGTCGAGGCTCAGCATCTGACCCGTTGAGGGAACAGCGGATGAACATTTCCGGACATAGTCCATCATGGCGTTTTCGGAAACTCTCGATGCATAGGTTTGGAACAGATTGCCTTTTTCCGGACGGAAGGAATGGACAGCTTTTAAGAAACCGATAGATCCCTCCTGAAGGAGATCGTCCGCTTCGACTCGAAGACCGGAGTACTGCGCTTCTAATCTGGCAGCCAGCGCCTTAAGTGCAGGAAGCAAATTATGAATCAGTTCATTTTCTGCATCTGCATTTCCTCCCTGTGCCAGAATGCAGAGTTCTTCATTTGTCATGTTCCGGATCCTTCAGAGCGTTAAGCAGATCCAGGAAGCTGACGCCTAAAGACGAGAGCATTTCTTCCTGTATGCCTGCTTCGGAGATGGTCTTCATGACAGCCGCCGTCAGATCCTCGGCGGTCATATTGCTGAGGTCGAGCGCCTCCCCGTCTTTGGCGAGATTCGCACGCAGGTGATTCAATACTTCGGCTGTTGCCTTCTGTTTTTCCTCAGCACTCGATTCCGCATCCTTCTTTATATCGCGGACAATCTGCATGAAAAGATTCTGAATCGTGTTTGTATCTGCTGTAACAGGAGGCGTGCCGAGCAGCTTCAAATCCTGAGCGGCTTTTCCTGCGGCATCTGCATCTTCCGGATGAAGCTTTGCCTGACCAAGCAGCAGGGAACGGGAAAACGTAAGGACCTGATTCATCGCATTGACTCCGGCGATCATGGCTTCATCCCGGTACCGTGCCAGCAGAAGCAGCAGCTGCGGGAAGCGGGGATGCGCTATCAGCTGATTCAGAACGGAAGCATCCACCTTGCCGGTATACAAAAGCTTCGCGGTTTCTGCCGAAAGCCCAAGCTCCTCGATATCATAATTCTTCCGATCCGGAATATCGGTTTCGCCAAGAAGGAAATCTGTGGATACCTCAAAATACTTGGCGATCCGAATGATGAAACCATCGCCAAGGTTCTTTGTACTCCCCTGAAGATACCGGCTGAGGGCACTGTTTGAAAGGCCGACCTTCTCAGCAAGTTCAGCCTGAGTGATTTTTCTGTTTTTGATAAGATCCTGGATACGCTGCCGGGTATCGCCGGGAAGGTAAACTTGTGACATGTCAGTCCCTTTCAAACATCAAGAATGAAGGCCTTTCTATTTTTTTACAAGGCAGATTTTCTGATTCCGGCTCTTCGGTTTATCCGGATACAGATAAGCGACCTCACCTGAGAGCAACATTGCGTTTAGCACCTCTCGGAGCGTATCTGTGATTTTTTTGTAGCCTAGTGCATTTGCCAGCTCGCTTGTTGAGAGATTCCCATGCAGAGCCAGAGTGTCCGTAATGAGCGTTTTTAATTCTTCTCTGTTTCGTCTGGAAGAAGCATGAGTGGTCTGCTTCTCAGGAGAAGTGGTGCTCGCTTGATTTAGGAAAATTGGATGAATCGGTAATATAGTGAGGAAGTAGCTCCGTTCTTCATCTGTTTCAAAGGTAGGAAGTGCTGACCCGTTGTTTTGCATGGAACTAAGGATCAACGGCACCCCTGTATTTCTGCCCTCAACTATTTCAAGCTCTTTCAGGAAATCCCCGATTCGTCGATTCCTGTATCTCCTTGAAACGAGCACGCGATCTGCAAGGTGCTCATCCGTTATGGATCGATCCGGACCGGGAAGACTCAGGATTTCCATTTTTTCCGGAGTCACCGTTACCGTGATCGGTTCATGAATCTGATACGATTTGTGGTAAACAGCGTTGCTAAGTGCCTCTTCAACAGCCTGATAAGGCCAGTTAAAGGCACGGACAGCCAGCTCGCTGTCCGGCACTTTGGTGACATATTCTTTTATAATATAGTTGCGGATATAAGCCAGCGCATCTCTGAGCTGACGATCCAATGGACCTTTAAATGTTTTTTCGGTCATTCCGATCCCGGTTGGATCCGGTTTATCCACGACTTCGATCTGAGCAAATGAGAAATACTGTTCGGGATGCTCATTAAAGAACATAAGCCCAACATTGACCGGTTTTCTGTATTCGGACGGTCCCCGGACAAGCTGCATGTCTGTGGCGACGGCTTCCACAGATCGATTTAGGGCATTTTCATACAGGTCACTTCCGACCGTATGGAGATAATCAGCCAATAATGCCGGTTTCATATCAGCTATATCAGCGTGGTAGTTGATCCTGTCATCAAAGGGGATATCTCTTGCCATGGCGATCAGCTCGCGCTCTTCCCGGGCGTTTGCTTTCAGCGTCCGGGCGCCCTTCCGAATATAATAGGCTTTCGGACTTTTCTCCCCGCCCTTCTGTGTATAAACCTTTTCAGGGCATTTATAAGGCCGATCTTCGCCCCCGGGAATCCAAAGGACAAGAATATCCTTACCATCAACGTTATAGGGTTCTATGACGGGTATGCAGCGCGGCTCAATGAAATTACATTTGTTCAGAAGATCCAGCTGAATCTCATCTATGGAATCCGGATCAAGCCCTTCGAGAGGCAACTTAGGACGGCCATTTTCCTCAGCTACACCGATCAGAATATATCCTCCACCCATGTTGTCAAAGTCATTCGCAAAGGCTGTGATTGTATGAATAATCGGTTCTGGATTCCAGTCCTCTTTATATTCAATTCGTGTCCGCTCAACTTTTCGCTGGTGAATCAAGTCATTTACATTAATTGGCAGTGCCATGTTTGAGCCTCCTATCGTAGAATAACATACCCTTTAACATACCCCCTTAACTTGCCCTTTATTATATCAAAGGGTAAGTTGAAGGGCAAGTTGTTTTCGGCGATGTTCTGCTGTCACTTCGACTATTATATGCTTATACCTGTCCCATAATCAGGACCCGATTGCATTTTAGCAATTTCCTCCTCCGCGCTCTCCTCCAAATCCCGAAATCGCCTTATTTTTCAGCTGACTGGCATTTTCTCCGTATAAGAAACCAGGATGAGAAATCCGAATAATCTTAAAGGAGGAACTGACGACATGAACTTATTTGAAATGGTCAAAGCAAGTGTCAGCGTGCCAGACGCAGCTAAAATGTACGGAATTGATGTGACCCGCCACAACATGGCTCGTTGTCTGTTCCACGATGACCGACATCCAAGCCTCAAGCTCAATCCGGATTTCTATTATTGTTTTGGATGTGGAGCGAAAGGTGATGTGATCGACCTGGTCGTGGGACTGTTTAACCTCAGCCCCTATGAAGCGGCCAGAAAGATTGCGGAGGATTTCGGTATCGACCCGGATAAGCCGCCGGAAGCGGCTGCACTTGCAAAACCCAGGCATCCGATGATCAGGGCATTTCGTGATGACGAATGCTATTGTCAGCGGGTACTTTGTGATTATCTGCACCTTCTGGAGGACTGGAAGGTGCAGTATGCACCGGCTTCGATGGATGAGGAGCCCGATGACCGGTTTGTGGAAGCCTGCCAGATGCTCGACCTTATCGAGTATCTGGCGGATCTTTTAACGGTCGGGGATCGGGAGCAGAGGGAATCTGTTGTCATGGAACTGATGAAGGAAGGCAAGATCACCGGCCTTGAGGACCGCGTGAACAGAGCACACGATGAAGAAAGGAGGCCAGCCTATGCCGAGAAAATCAACGCTGCCTCCTGACGCCCCGGTGTGGGTCACAGAAGACCGCAGAATCGATGAGATGACTTTCTGCTGTTCATTCCTGGAGGCATATCCCATGAAATGTGTACACGGAAAGCTGTATACCGTTGAGGGACTGGTTCCGGATGAAGCTGTCCTGAAACGAGAGATCTTTATGGAGATCTGTGACTGGATCAAGACTGGAACTGCAAGAAAAGTTGAAGACCTCTTGAAGGCAGTCAAGATGATGGCTTTTGCGGATGAGATCCCGCTTCACCAGGACCGCATTCATGTGGCAAACGGCACCTGGTATCTGGACGGTCATTTCAGTGAAGATAAGGAATATTGTCGGAACAGGCTGGAAGTCGTGTACAATCCGGCGGCAGGCACACCGAACGTATGGCTGAAATTCCTTTCGGAGCTTCTGGTCCCGGAGGATATCCCGACGCTGCAGGAGTATCTGGGGTATTGTCTGCTTCCTACCACCAAGGCGCAAAAGATGCTCCTGATGATCGGAAAAGGAGGCGAGGGCAAATCCCGGATCGGGCTGGTGATGCGGTCAATTTTCGGGATCAACATGAACACCACCAGTATCCAGAAGGTCGAGACAAACCGCTTTGCCAGGGCGGATCTGGAAGACCGGCTGCTCATGGTGGACGACGATATGGATATGAGTGCGCTGACAAAGACGAACTATATCAAGTCCATCGTCACCTCCGAGTGTCAGATGGATGTCGAACGAAAAGGCATCCAGAGCTATCAGAGCCTCCTCTATGTCCGCTTCCTGTGCTTCGGAAACGGAGCCCTGACCGCGCTTCATGACCGGTCTGACGGGTTCTTCCGGCGGCAGATCGTGATCACTACGAAGGATAAGCCTGAAGATCGCGTGGATGATCCTTATCTGGTGGAAAAGATGATTGCGGAGAAAGATGGCATCTTGCTTTGGTGTCTGGAAGGCCTTAAACGGCTCGTCGCCAATGACTATCGCTTTACGATCAGTGCGCGGTCGAATGACAACATTGCGGCCATTGTAAAGGACGCAAACAACATCCTGGAGTTCCTGGCGTCCGAGGGGTATCTCACATTCCATGAAGACAGCAAGGCGGCGACAAGCGACCTGTATGCGGCATACAAGGAATGGTGCGATGACAACGCGGAGAACGCCTTGTCCATGAAGAGTTTCGCCAACTTTCTTTCCCAGTATGCCGAAGCGTATAACCTGATCCCGGATAATAACATCTATCGCGGGAAGGGGAAACGCTGTCGCGGATACTGCGGTGTTGAGGTCATTGATCATGACAATCCATTTCTTGAATAAGATTGTCAAAACTTGCGTACGTGCGTACAAGCGTACGGTGCCCCGGGTGCCGGCTGTACGCATGTACTTACGAACGCAGGAATCATGAAGTTTTTACAGTTGCAGCACTTGAAGGAGGAGCAGACACAATGGCAGCACCGCAGTACGCGATCATGCGATTTATGAAATACAAGGGACCGGAGATCGGGAAGATCGAGGCCCATGACGAAAGGACCAAAGAAACCTATGCCAGCAATCCGGACATTGATCCGAGCCGGACTCATCTGAATTTTCACCTGGTAGAACCGCAGGGCAGGTACCGGGCGGAGGCAGAACGGCAGATCAGGGAAGCCGGATGCCGGACCCGGACTGACAGCGTCCGTGTTGTAGAAACATTGATTACAGCCAGCCCTGAGTTCTTTCAGGGGAAAAAACGAAGTGAGATACGGGATTTCTTTCAGGCCGCATTGGACTTTATCAAAGAAAAACAAAATCCGAATACGATCATTTCCGCCGTGGTGCATATGGACGAGAAAACGCCCCATATGCACCTTTCTTTTGTCCCGCTGACGGAAGATGGGAGGTTGTCCGCCAAAGAGATCATCGGAAACAAAAAGAAGCTTACGAAATGGCAGGATGCCTACTGGGAGCATATGGTTAAGAGGTTTCCGGAACTGGAGCGTGGAATGAGCGCCAGTGAGACCGGCAGGGATTATATCCCGCCGCGGGTCTTCAAAGAGATGACACGGCTCAACAAGCAAAGGGAGAAGCTGGAAAGCCTTCTCTCTGAGGTCAATGCCTTCAATGCGAAGGCAAAGGCTGCGGAGATCGGAAAATTGTTGGACAAGTATATCCCAAACGTCGAAAAGATGAGCACCCTGGTTCGGAAATACAGCAAGGCTTTTAACGCAATAAAGGCAGAAAATGCTGCTCTTGAGCTGCAAAAGGAAACGTTGTCCGCTGATCTGAAGGAATTCCAGCAGGAAAGCATCCTGAAGAAAATGGCAGACCTGAAACTGCAGCATGACTACGAGGAAGCGGTATCCCTTCTGGAGAGGATCCCTCCGGAGGTGTTGGCAGCCTATGCCAACAGAAGCTCAGCGGACAAGCTCCATGAACTGAAACCGGGGAGGTGATGCTTTTGCTGAAAGACAATCGTTACAGAGATATGGAATGTGTGATTCATTTCGGGGATAACAGGAAGCAGGCCATGCGTGAATTCCAGGACAAACGGATAAAGCTCGCAGCGAAGTATATCCAGAAACAGGACATCGCCGCGCTCCGGCAGATCGATCTCCGGGAGTATTTGAAAGCCAGTTGATCTTACACTTTCGATGGTATCAATAAGTTTAGGCCAGAGGGACTTCTGATAAAATGATCAGATTCCCTCTGGCTTTTTTTGTTTTCTATGGTATAATGCGTGTGTGTTAAAGAGAAACAAGGAGGTGATTAATTGAAAAAATATGATCACACAAAATCGGATGACCGTGCGGTCGTGATCTATGCCAGAAAATCAAAGATCACCCACAAAGGCGATTCTATCGCCAACCAGGAGGAATACTGCCGTGAATATGCCAGGCTTCACCTGAAACTTCCGGCAGATTATGAATTCAAGGTATACGAGGACGAAGGCAAAAGCGGTTTCTATGCGGACCGGCCTGATTTTCAGAGAATGATCCGCGATGTGGAGCAGAATAAGATCCGGGCCATCGTCTGTTATAAGCTTGACCGTATCAGCCGCAAGATGTCCGATCTCACCACGATGATCGACTACCTGAACAAGCACAATGTTGCCCTGCTTATCAGTTCCAATAATCTGAATACCCAGGACAGCAATTCCAAGATGATGATCCAGATGCTCGGCATCATTGCGGAGTTCGAGAGAGATGTCATAAAAGAACGTATCACCGACAACCTGATTGAGCTGGCCAAGGATGGCCGATGGATGGGAGGTATCCCGCCAACAGGCTTTTCGGTGGACCGGTCGAAACATGGCAGCGGCAGCAAGAAAAACGGATACGCCTATTTAGTCACGATTCCGGAAGAAAAGTCACTGGTACAGCATGTTTTTCAGGCGTTTCTTTCCGCCAGAGGTTATAATGCAGCTGCCAGAAGACTCAATGAGGAGGGATACCGAACAAAAACCGGACTGCCATTTAACACACAGTCAGTGCGTGACATTGTGACGAATCCCGTCTACTGCAGCGCCGATCGGGACGCATACCGATATTTCATTGAGCATGATGGTGATGTATATGGTGAGGAGTCGGATTATGATGGCCTCCATGGTATCTCCGTTTACAATCGCACCCGGGAGATGAGGGAAGAAAGCGATGACTCAACTTTCCTTCACCCGGAGTTTTCCAAGACGGTTCGAGAGAAGGATATCAGTGAATGGATCATCGCCATTGGCCGCCATGAAGGCTTCATAGAGGGGAAGGACTGGGTTACAGCGCAGACTCTAAAGCTCGATATTGCAGACCGCTATAACAGACCACATCGTGCAACCAACGCATTGCTTGCCGGACTCATTTACTGTCCTCTGTGTCATCAGCGTCTGAATGTAGTCTCCGAAAGCGGGCGGTATACACATGGCAAGCCCCGGTTCAAATACGCCTGCCCTAATGCGGTCCGAAAGGGCTCCTGCAATTATCAGGCAGTTCACGGCGTGGAGTTTGATGAGTTTATCGTAGAGAAGCTCTCATCTTTGTCTGATGAGGAGCAGAACTATTATCTCAGCAATATCCAGCGTCAGATCGACCAGACCGTAAAAGGCGATAAGACCCAGCAGGAGATCACTTCCCTTCAAAAAGAGATCGACCGTCTGGACCGGGATATCAAGTCGCAGGTCAAGGCATTGCGGACAGCTTCGGAAACCACCAGACCGTATCTTGAGGCGGATGTCAATGAGATGACGGAGGAGATTTTTGCAAAGCGGAAGCTCCTGTCAAAGCTGGAGATGGAACTGGAGGATCAGCAGGGGCATATCAGGGATTACGAGAAGATCAGAGAAACGCTGCTTTCTTTCCGGGATCTGGTAAAGGATGCAGAGCCTACGGAAATTGTCTCACTGATCGCCAGCGTGATCGAGCGGGTCTATGTTACGCGTGATGGGAAGAATGAGGTCTGCCACATCTATATCAAGGGCTGCGCTACCGAAGACTATTCCGGCGAGGAAGATTATTTTTTCGGACGCAGCGGCACTCTTGAAGCAGAATCAGAAGA